>CAZSOV010000003.1:61962-71647 GCA_964608505.1 uncultured Verrucomicrobiota bacterium | reverse complement strand
GGCGCCCCCCTGCGCGGGGCCGGGGGGGGGGCCCGGCGCGGGGGGGGGGGGGGGGGGGGGGGGGGGGGGGGGCGGGGTAGTGGTGGGCCACCCGATACTACCGGCCCGCGGCGGCTGCCGCCACCGGCAGGGCGGGCGCGATGGGCGCGATGGGCGCGATGGGCGCAACCGGCGAGCCCGGCATCGAGACGGTCCCGATGAACCCGGAGGGCGCGGCGAAATCGGGGAGGACGCGGCGGCGGGCGACGGTGCGGGCGAAGGCGCCTGGGGTGAGGCCGTAGACGCGTTTGTAGTGCCGGGCGAGATGGCTCTGGTCACAGAACCCGACCTGGACCGCGACGTCGGCGATGGTCATGCCGGGGCGGACCAGGAGATCGCGGGCGCGTTCGACGCGGCAGCGGGTGACGTAATCGTGCGGGGGAATTCCGGTGGCGCGCCGAAACTGGCGGGCGAAATGGAACGGACTGAGGCCCGCCGCCTCGGCGATGCGCTCGAGCGAGACATCCTCGGCGAGGTGATCGTGGATGTACTCGACGGCATGCCGCAACTGGCGCCGGCTCAGGCCGCCCTTTTGTTCGACCGGCCGGGAACGCTGCGCCGCGTGGAGATGAATCAGGCGCGCCGCCAGCGCCTGGGCCAGCGTCTCGGCGTACATCCCGCCGTCGGGAAACCCGCCGGACACCTCGTTCCCCAGCGCCAGCACGTATTCCCGGATCAGGGCGTCGGTGCCGCCGTAGACGGGAACGAGGGAGAGATTGCCGGGGCGCCCGATCTCGGCCGCCGCCTGGGCGAAGAACGGTTTTTCGAGCGCGACCAGGATGTAATCGCCGAGATCCGGACTCCGCAGCGAGTACGGTTCGAAGGCCGGGACGAGATTGTACTGGCCCGGCTCGATCCGGCGATGCCGGGTTTCGCCGCTGATCGTCCAGTCCATCTCGACGGCGCGGTCGAGGTGGAGGATGACCAGATGATTGAGACAACAGATGTCCTCGGCCGCGAAGGCCCCGGGTTGATGGCGTTCCACCCGGAATCCCTCCCGGATCCGCGAGGCACTCGTATAGAGGGGGGGACGCGAGATGCCCGGACGAATCTTTCCGGTCGCCAGTTCCATCACCAGTTCAGGTTGTTCCGACATACGACTTGGTACGGAATAAACGTGGTACCCGAACCGGTTCCGGCGTTGCGCCCGCAACGCGGCCGTTCGACCCGAGCCCACAGCCATGACCCCGTAGCAGACCGGGGGAGCCGGGCACTGGTTACAGAAAGATTACTTTCGAAATCGGTCGGGGTGGAAACCGGCGTGGGGCGCACGAAGGCCGGTTTGCCCGGCCCCGACGGGAAAGGACCCCAGGGTCGTTGACCAAGTCCTGCGTGGAACCGCGATGTGGGGCCGGCGACTGCCGAGTCGCAGGCTTCGCCGCTCGATTCGCCTGCTTCGATCGCCCCGCGACCCGGCCCGCCGTCGCGCGGACGCTATGGCGGGGAGCCGGTCGCGGGCCCCAATCGACTTTGTCCATCGCCCTGGAAAGGAACCCAGGGTCGTGCCACCGCGCTTTTCGAGCGGGCCGGATTCTGGTTCGCTCGGGGCGTCCGATGCGCAAAACCGCCCTTCTTTTCGCCGGCCAGGGTGCCCAAGCCGTGGGCATGGGCCGGGATCTCGCCCTCCAATTCAGCCCCGCCCAGGCCCTCTTCGACCGGGCCAACGCCGCCCTGGGCTACGATCTGGCCCGGATCTGTTTCGAAGGGCCGGAACCGGAACTCACCAAGACCGAGAACGCGCAACCGGGGATCTTCCTGGTCAGCTGGGTCGCCTTCGAACTGCTCCGGCAGCGCGTGCCGACCCTCGAATGGCACGCGACGGCCGGGCTTTCCCTCGGGGAATTCACGGCGCTGACGGCCGCGGGTTCCCTGACGTTCGAGGAGGGGCTCCGGATCACCCGGTCGCGCGGACGCTTCATGCAGGAGGCGTGCGACGGCACCCGCGGGGGCATGGCCGCCGTCATCGGCCTCGACGAAACCCCCACGCGCGAGGTGTGCACCGAGGCCGGCGTCGAACTGGCCAATCTCAACTGCCCCGGCCAACTGGTCATTTCCGGCGAGGCCGACGCCATCGGGCGCGCCTGCGAACTCGCCAAGGAGCGCGGGGCCAAACGCGCCCTCCCGCTCGTCGTGGCCGGCGCCTATCACTCCCGGCTCATGGCCTCCGCCCAGCCCAAACTGGATGCCGAACTCGGCACCATCGATCTCCGCCCCCCCTCCGTCACCGTCGTCTCGAACGTCACCGCCCGACCCCATGGCGATGCCTCGTCCATCCGCGCGACCCTCGTCCGCCAGGTCTGCGCCCCGGTGCGCTGGGAGGAATCGATCCGCTGGCTCGTGGCCGAAGGCTTCGACCGCTTCATCGAACTCGGGCCCGGCAAGGCCCTCTCCGGCTTCATGAAGCGCATCGCTCCCGAGGCCCAGTGCCTCCAGATCTCGGACGCCGCCTCCCTCGAGGCCACCGTCACCGCCCTGGCCGCGGGCTGATCCCCATCCGGCCGCCGCGGACCGGGTTGCCTGACCGACCGGTTCCCCCTCCCCGTTACCGACCATGACCGTCGTCATCACCACCGGCCCCGCCTGGGAACCCGTGGACGGCATGCGCCGTTTGACGAACGCCTCCACCGGCGCCCTGGGCACCACCCTGACCGCGGCCTTCGCGCGCCGGGGTCACCGGGTGCTGCTGTTCCGCGGGTCGATGGCAACCGCGCCCCGGCCCGCGCCGTCGATGGCCGCGGTGGAAGCCTTCGACACCAACGACGACCTGGCGCGCCGGCTCGAAATCCTCTCCCGCGCGGAGCCCGTCCATGCCGTGCTCCACGCCGCGGCGCTCTGCGATTACCGGGTCGCCCGCGTCCTCGACGACGCGGGCCGCGCGCGGACGGAGGCCAAGGTACCGACCGCGGCGGGCCGGCTGGTGCTGGAATTGGAACCGGCTCCGAAGGTCCTGCCCCGGCTGCGGGCCTGGTTTCCGGAGGCATGGATCTGCGGATGGAAGTACGAACTGGATGGCTCGCGGGAGGACGCGTTGGCGGCTGCCTGGCGTCAGATCGCGGGCGCCTCGACCCATGCGTGCGTCGTGAACGGTCGGGCGTGGGGCGATGGCTTCGGCCTCTGCGAACCGCCGGACGGCGTGGCGGCCTGCGCGGATGCCGAGGCGCTCGCCGCGCGGTTGGTCGCCGTGATCGGCGTCTGATCGGGTCGCTGGGTCGCCTGGGGGCCGGCGACGGCCGCGTCGCCGGTTTCGTGCCCGCGACCCGCGTCACGGGGCCTGGCCGATGAACCCGTGGTGGAGGCCCATGTAATAGGGCAGGAGGAACACCGTGCCGCTGGCCAGTTCCCGGCCGTCCCCGCCGTAGTTCAGGTGCCAGGGGTCGGTATTCCAGTGGCCGAAGTGGCGTTCCTCGACGGGCAGGACCTTGCCGTTGACGCGGTAGCCGCGGTTGTGCTGGCGGGGTTCGTAGATGTCGACCGCCTGTTGGAGCGGGAGCGAGACGAGGTCGGCACGATGCCCGTTGCGGTGGGGCCAGTTCGCGCGGTCCAGCGGGAATCCGCGGAGGGTGACCATCGAGTCCTCGAGCCAGCCGGCCCAAGGGTCGAGGGAGAAGTCGCCCCACGGATTCGCGTAGGTTTTGCCGCGGGCGTGACCGGCGTGAGCGAAGTTGAAGAAGGGGTTCATCTCCGGCTGTTCGAGCATGGCATAGGCATGGAAGGCGTAGAGCCAGCGGCCGCGCCACGCGTTCTCGCGCGTGTAGGACAGGAGATTGTAGAAGCACATGAACGCCATCTCGTCGTCGCTCTGGTTCCCGGAGCCGGGCCCCGTCTGGGCCTTGGGATTCATCACGTTCGAGGCGTACCCGTGTTCGTCGATCAGCCGGCGCGTGGCGGCGGCGTAGCGGGCGTCGCCGGTGACGTGCTCCGCGACGGCGAGGTAGCTCAGGATGCTCAGCGAGTTCAGGCCCCGCTCCAGCCACCAGCGGGGATCCGCGTTCAGGTACTTCGGACCGAACACCCCCCAGCGCGTCGGCGTGCCGTCGTGGTCCACGAGACAGAAATCGTGCTGCACCAGGTGATCGGTCAGGTCCCGCACCACCTCGCGCACGCGTTCCTTCTCGGCGTCGTCGGCCACCAGGTCGTAATACCGGGCGTAGAAGAAATAATGCCCGTCCAGTTCGTCCGAACTGGTGTCGCTCTTCCAATACCACTGGCCGTCGGCGCTCTTCGGCCAGCGCGGCTCGTACACCTTCCAGAGCCGGTCCCCGTCTTCCCGGGATTTCCGGTCGGCCTCCAGGCGTCCGACGTTGGGATCCGGCCAGTCGACGGGACGGATCGTGCGCGCGACGTAGCCTTTGGGCGGACTGTGCGGGCCGCCCTGGGTCACCTTCTGCAGGAAGCGCAGCGCCTCGAACGCCTGTTTCGCGCGCGCCTTGAACTCGGGCTTGCGGGTCGCCGCGTAGGCGAAGCATTCGCCCGCCCCGTACATCGCCGTCCACAGCCCGTCGTTGTCGCTGTCCCCGTACTGGATCTTCGACCGATCCCCCGGCGCGCCCAGTCCCACCTCGGAGGTGTACCCGAACGGCGTGCGCTTGATGTACTTCTCCACCTCGGCCTCGTAGTGCGCCGCCTTCGCCGCCAGCGTCATCGGACGCCGCTCGATGGACCCCACCCCGCCCGAGGTCGCGAACCACGCCGTGCCGTCCGGTTCGACCGCCATCGTCCGCACCTCGTCGCCGGGCAGCCAGCGCGGCCCCTGACGGTACGACCAGGCATGGCCATCGAACCGCACCGCGCCGATCCGCGTGCCGAACCAGGCCGATCCATCCGCGCCCGTCGTCACCCACGTGAAATCCGTGTACGGCACGCCGTCGCGGCCCTCGTAAAACGTCCAGGAAGTTCCGTCCCCCGTGATGATCCCCGCGGGCACCGCAATCCACAGCCGTTCCCGCGCGTCGAAAGCCACCCCGCGCACGTCGTTCACCGCCCAGCCGCGCCCGCGTCCGTCCGCGATCCCGACCATGCCCCAGCCATCGGCCCGCTGGCGCACCAGCCCGTCGCTCGACGCGACCCAGAGCGTGCCGTCCGGTCCCACGGCGATCTGGCGCACCTGCCAGCGGCTCGGCCAGCCGACCGACGACAACTCGCCCTTCACGACCCGGTAGGGATCGCGACGCGTGGCCAGCCAGTCGACCTCGCCGCGACGCACCCACTGGAAGACCTCGGGCCAGGGAAGCCGGACCCGCACCGGCTGGCCGTCCGGACCGGGAAAGACGAACTCCTCCCGGCTCCGGCAGTCGAACTCGGGCAGCCGCTGCCAGCGCCCCTCGCGATACGCGAACCAGTGGCCCTCCGAGAACGCGCGGGCCCCCCCGTTGCCGGTGGGTTCCAGCAGTTGAACCCGGGCACCGTTCCAGCCGTCCCCACCCTCGTGACGTCGGGCGACTTCCTGGGGATACGGTTGATCCGGCACCGGCAACGTCAGGGGTGCCGGCGGGGTGGGCGCATCGCCGCCATGGAGGAGAAAACCGGTCGCGAGCCAACCTGCGAGACCGGCCAGGGACAGGGACAGAACACGAGCATTCATACGGAAGGGATGGTTCCGACTTGGGACAAGGCCTGGGGCGCTTCGCCGCGTGAGGGCACGAGGCCCACAGCCATTGGGCGAGCGCATCTGTAGGCCGGGTCCCCCGACCCGGCGTGGGTCCGCCCCTGCACTTTGCCGCGTGAGGGCACGCGGCCTACAGCCATTGGGCGAGTGCCTTTGTAGGCCGGGTCCCCCGACCCGGCGTGGGTCCGCCCCTGCACTTTGCCGCGTGAGGGCACGCAGCCTACAGCCATTGGGCGAGCGCCTTTGTAGGCCGGGTCCCCCGACCCGGCGTGGGACCGCCCCTGCACTTCGCCGCGTGAGAGCACGCGGCCCACAGCCATAGGGCGAGCGCATCTGTAGGCCGGGTCCCCCGACCCGGCGTGGGTCCGCCCCTGCACTTTGCCGCGTGAGGGCACGCGGCCTACAACCCTCGGGAGGCGCGCTGGCGCTGGGAGGTTCATGGCGCTGGGAAAACCCTGGCTTCCGGGGATCATCGGGTCAGGCGGACGCCGCAGCCTGAGCCCACCCTCGCGGCGCTGTCGAGGGAGGTGTGTCCGCCTGGCTCCACTCGCACGTTCCCCGGGGCGATGGACAAAGGCCGGTGCGGAACTGCGTTGTGGGGCCGGCGACGGCCGCGTCGCCGGATTCCGCTCCCGTTTCGCCTGCATCGATCGCCCAGCCACCTTCCCGCCTTTGACGCCTGACCGATTCTCGACGAGCCTGCGCCCGGTTCCCCGCCCGTCCACGCCATGAACTCCCCTTCCCGCCGCGATTTCCTGACGACCACCGGCACGGCCGCCGCCACCGTTTCCCTTGCCGCGGTCACCGGCCTGACCCCGGTTTCCTCCTCCCTGGCCCAGGCCCCGGGCCCGCGCCGCCGGGTGAAGGCCGGATTCCTCGGCGTCGAATACTCCCACGCCGCCGAGAAGGTCCGCCTCGTGCGCACCGGCGAGGATTACGAACTCGTCGGGGCCTGGGCCGAGACCGATGCCCTGCGCGACACCTACGCCGGGCAGGGCGTGCGCATCCTCGACCGCGACGAGGTGCTCCGCCAAAGCGAGGTCGTGTTCGTCGAGTCCGCCGTCCGCACCCATGCCGCCCACGCGCGACTGGCCCTCGAAGCGGGCCGCCACGTGCACCTCGAGAAACCCCCGGCCCTCGACCTCGCCACGTTCGACGACCTCGTCCGGCTGGCCCGGGAGAAACAGCGCCTGCTCCAGGTCGGCTACATGTGGCGCCACAACCCCGGTCTCGTGGCCGCCTTCGGCGCCGCCCGCGAGGGCTGGCTCGGGGACGTCTTCCAGGTCCGCGCCACGATCAACAACACCCTCGACGCCCGGCGGCGCGGCGAATGGGCGGAGTTCCGGGGCGGCGTGCTCTTCGAGCTCGGCAGTCATCTCGTGGATGCCATCGTCCGACTGCTGGGGCGCCCGGAGAAGGTCACGCCCTTCCTGCGCACGCACGGCAGCACCACCGACGACCTCGCCGACAACAACGTCGCCGTCCTCGAATACCCGCGCGCCACCGCGATCATCACCAGCGCCACCCTGCAACCCAACGCCGGCGCCCATCGCGCCCTCGAGATCCTTGGCACCCGCGGCACCGCCGTCGTGCGCCCCCTCGAACCTCCGATGCTGCACCTCGACCTCGCCCGGGCCGCGGGTCCGTATCGTGCGGGTGCGAACGCCGTTCCCCAGCCCGAGTACCGGCGTTATCGCGACGAACTCGCCGAACTCGCCCGGGCCGTCCGCGAGGGCCTCGCCCTGCCCGTCGGCCCGGACCAGGAACGCACGATCCAGGAAACCCTGCTGCGCGTGTGCGGCGTCCTCCCCGGTTGAGCGCCGCGGGCCCGACCCCTCAGCCGGGCACCCACTCGCCGAAGGACGCGTCGTAGATCGCCTGGCACCGCGTGCACTGGGCATCGATCAGATTCAGGTCCGGGGACCAGCCATAGACCTGTCCGCAGCCGGTGCAGACGACGCGGTACCGGCGCTGGGCGGGGGGCGGCAGGACATCCTCGACCCCCGCGGGCCAGACGAGATCCGCGGCGACGAGCAGGGTGAGGGCCGCGGCGTCGGGCGGGGGCCCGTCGACGAGGCGGGACGCCTGCGCGGTGATCAGGCCTTCGAAGCAGTTCCGTCCGAGCCGGGCATTGCCGAAGTGCGAATCGCGCCGGGCATGCCAGGCGTGGAACAGGGCGATCAGCCGTTCCTTGAGGCCGGCGTCGAGGCGGAGCCCGTTGCGCCGGCACATCAGCCCCATGATGCGGCAGAGCTCGTGCGGCGAGTAATCCGGGAACTCGATGTATCGGTTGAACCGCGAGCGCAGACCGGGGTTGGAGTGGATGAACCGTTCCATCTCCTTCGGGTACCCGGCCACGACGACGATGAGCCGGTCCCGGTTGTCCTCCATCCGCTTCAACAGCGTGTCGATGGCCTCCTGCCCGTAGTCCTCGCGCTCCTTGGACAGCGTGTAGGCCTCGTCGATGAACAGGATGCCGTCGAGCGCGGAGTCGATCACTGCATGGGTCTTGGGCGCCGTCTGGCCGAGGTACTCGCCCACGAGCGCGGCCCGGTCGCACTCGACGAGATGCCCCTTCTTCAGCACGCCGAGGGCCTTGTAGATGCGGCCGAGCAGGCGGGCCACGGTGGTCTTGCCGGTGCCGGGATTGCCGGTGAAGACGGCGTGATAGCTGGTGGCAATCAGGGGCAGGTTCTGGGCGGCCCGCATCTGCTGCAGCCGCGCCACGTTGGCGACCTCGCGGACCTTGGCCTTCACGTCGACGATGCCGACCAGGGAATCCAGTTCGCGCAGGATGGACGTGATGTTGTCGGCCGACAGATCGGGCCGGGTCTGGGCGTGGGCGCCATATTCGTCCATCAGCCGCGAAGTCTGCTGCAGCAGATAGCCGAGGAACCGGTTCTCGCGCGCCGTCAGCCGTCCGTCCAGTCCGGCAAAGGCATCGCAGACCTCGCGGACGAGATGATGACAGAAATGCATGGCCACCGGGTGCAGCTCCAGCTTGCCGGCCAGCCGGATCATCTCGGCGAAGATCCGTTCGGGGCCCTCCTTGACGGCATCCGCGACCGCCTCGTGCAGCTTGTTCAACCGGTCCGACGCCGAATCGACGTGCTCGCTGATGACGTCCCGGATGCGGAGGGAGCGATCAGGGATGTAACCCTCGTTCAGGACCTTGAACCGGTCCGCGTGCTGCCGCCGGAAATAGCCGATGAACCCCGCCACCATCTCCTCCGGACGTGAGGCGTGCAGCACCCCGACCCAGAATTGCGCCGCCGCGTCGCCGGCCAGGGACATCTCGCCATAGGGAAACAGGACGGACCACGTGGCCCCGACGAGCCGCCGGAAGGACTGGGTGAAGCCCGACAGGAGGTCGACGGTGCCCTGGGCGCCGCGTTCGTAGGTCATCTGGGGCGGCGTGATGATCTCCAGGTAATCGGCGAACAGCCGGAACGCGAACAACGTGCGGGCCAGCCGTTCGACGCTCAGCTCGTGGCAACCCGTGACCTGGGCGACCTCCGGCAGGGACCGCCGCAGCTCCTCGAAGCGCCGCACGTGCGCGCAGTCGGTGTCGATCAGTCGCGTCACGCCGTCCTCCGCGATCGCGCCGGCCCGCTGGAATTCCTGGACCACCTCGAGCCAGGGCCGGCGGGCGACCGCGTCGGCCTCGGCCGGATTGGACGGCGGCGGAATGCGGCAGGCGCCCCGGGCCAGCAGGGCCGCCAGCACTCCGGGCGGGATGAGCGGGTGCGCGGCGGTATCGGCGAAGGCGCTGCTGTAGGGCATCGGGTCCGGTCATTTCACGCCGTCGCGCCCCCGCACGCAACGGCGGAGCTTCGCCCCGAGCCACGCCGCGCCGGCGTGCGGGCGCATTGTAGGCCGGGTCCCCGGACCCGGCGCAGGTCCGCTCCTGCATTTCGCCGCGTGAGGGCACGCGGCCTACAGCCGTAGGGCGGGCGCATTGTAGGCCGGGTCCCCCGACCCGGCGTGGGTCCGCCTCTGCATTTCGCCGCGTGAGGGCACGCGGCCTACAACCGTAGGGCG
>CAZSOV010000003.1:0-61862 GCA_964608505.1 uncultured Verrucomicrobiota bacterium | reverse complement strand
GCCTACAACCGTAGGGCGGGCGCATTGTAGGCCGGGTCCCCCGACCCGGCGTGGGGTCCGCTTCTGCATTTCGCCGCGTGAGGGCACGCGGCCTACAGCCGTAGGGCGGCGTATTGTAGGCCGGGTCCCCCGACCCGGCGCAGGTCCGCCTCAAGGCCGGCGCAGACGGTAGTACCGTTCCAGGTCGCCGGTTTCCCGGGGGTCGATCCAGGTCTGGCTCGGTTCCGACAGGACCACCGTGGCGACCCGGTTCCACGGTCCGTCCGGCGTGGGTGCCGACAGCACATCCAGCGAGATGCCCGTTTGGTCGGAGAGGGTGAGTTCCGCCCTGCCCTCGACGAGGCGCAGGGCCAGGCCGGGCGGCGGCGCGGTCGTGGCGCGGCCCACCTGCACGAGTCCGTCGCGCACGGCAAGCGGGAAGGGCAGCAAATCGACGGTCACCTCCCGCACGACCGGGTCATCGCGGAGCGCGACCTTGGTGTTCGCGTCGTCCGGGCCCACGGCGCGGAAGGCGAGCGAGAACAGGGTCGAGCCATCGGGCAGGGTGGCGCCGATCAGGTTGGGATCATCCCAGGAGACGGCCAGCCAGCCCTGGGCGGTCGAAGCGAGGTTGAAATTGGCCTCGGCCAACGACGCGATGCCGTAGTCCTTTGCTTCCAGCCACTGCAACACGGCGGGATCCCATCCCACCGTGAACTGGAACGTCGTCACTCCGGCAAAGCCCGAGATCCGCACCGGCACGGTGACGGTGCCGCCGACGTCGACGTGGGAATCCCCGATGGAAATCGTCACCTCGGGATGGCCCGCGGTGCCGTGAAGGGCGCGTGGAGGGCGTCCAACGGCGGCCTCGGCGAGGGCTCCGGAGGGCTGCGTCCATGAGCCGTTCACGTCCCCGAGCTTGATGGCCACGAAATCCTGGTTCGCGTGATCCGCGGCCAGGGCCGTGTAGGAGCGGGACGCCTCCGCATCCCAAGGAGCCCTTGCATTGGGGAACACGACGTCGGAACGCACGAAGCGCCAGAGCCCGCCCGGGATGGGATTGGGGAAGCCGAGGGCCACCCGGCGCAGGACCAGGATGTCGCCGGTGGTGACGGATCGGGAACCGTTCGCGTCGGCGGCCAACAGCTGGAACGGGGAGGTGAGGCTCGTGCCGTCGAGGGCATGGCGACGGATCAGGGCGAGGTCCGCGGTGGTGACCCCCCACGAGGCAGACGTGTCGGCGGCATCGACCGGGGTGATGGTGTAGTCTCGTCCGGCCTCGACCAGGAAGCGATACGTGCCATCGGCGGCGGAGAGGGTGTCGAGCGTGCTGCCCCCGACCAGGGTCAGGCCGACGCCGCGCATGGGGCGTTGGCCCTGGTAATAGCGGGTGGCGCCGGCAGCCGTCAGGGCCTGGGTGTAGGCCGTGCCGGCCGTCGCGGACGAAAGGCTGGCGGTGACAATCAGGGTGGCCGGGTTGACGACGAGCTGGAATTCCCGCGTCGCGGTGGTGTTCTGCTGATCCCGGACCAGTACGGTGAAAACGGAGGTGCCGGCGGCCAGCGGAGTGCCTTGAAGGATCCCGTCCTGCGACAGACTGAGCCCGGCGGGCAAGGAACCCGCGGCGACCACCCAGGAGTACGGACGCACGCCGCCGGTGGCCGTCAGGGCCTGGCTGCTGTACGGCGTGCCTACGGTGCCCTGGGCCAGGGCGCCGGCGGAAACGACCAGCGGTTGCACGGCAGGATTGAACTGCGCCACCAGCACCCGATGGGCGGAGACGGCGAAGGTGTAGCTGGCGGCCCCGCTGACGAGGGCCCCGTTCTCGCTCCAATGAGAGAAGACGTACCCGGCTGCGGGCACCGCGCTAATGGTCAGGATCTGTCCGCCATCGTAGGTTCCGGCGCCGTGGACGGTGCCGCCGGTGGCGGGAGACGCCATCAGACCGATGCTGTAGCGAGGAAGGGCCGGGCCGTAGATCTCGGTCGTGGGCGTGAGCGTGCCCCCGGAGTCCGCCATGCCCCCGACGATGAGTGCCCGTCCGTCCAGCAGGAGCGTCGCCGTGTGCTCGGCCCGTGCCACGAGCAGGCTCGAGGACATTCGCCATGCGCCGGACGAGGGATTGAAGAGTTCGGTGGACGAACGGACGGACGTGTCGGCCTGCCCCCCCGCCACCAGGACTTCCCCCGAAGGAAGCAATACCGACGCGTGATTGTAGCGGGCTTCCGACATGGACGGGAGGGTTTCCCAGCGCCCCGTGACCGGGTTGAAGACCTCCGCGGCGGCCGTGTTGCGGGTACCGTGTTGGTTCTGGTATCCCCCCGTCACGAGGACGCGACCGTCCGCCAGGCGCGTGCAGACGAGGTACATGCGGTGGGCGGCCATGGAATTCAGCGAGGTCCAGGTTCCGGAGACGGGATGGTAGGCCTCGACGCTGGCGATTCCGTTCTGCATATCGTTGACCCCTCCCACGATCAGGACCCGTCCGTCGTGGAGCAGCGTGGCGTCATGGCCGGTGCGACGGGTCGCCACTGGGGCGGCGGAAGACCAGGCATTCATGACCGGGTCGTAGATATCGACGCTGGAAAAGGCCTGCGGGAAGATATGACCCCCTGCCAGGAGGACCCGTCCGTCCGCCAACACGGTGGCCGTGTGGTTGTTGTGGTTCGCATTGGGTATGGATGGCGTTCTTGTCCAAGTGTCACGAAGGGGGTCGTACACTTCCGCGCTGTCCAGATTACTGGAGCCGCCCCAGCCGGCCGCGACCAGCACTCGGCCACTCGCGAGCACGCTCGCGGTGTGGCCCGCGCGCGGGGTGCTCATCGGGCTGGCGGGCAGCCACGTTCCCCTGGCCGGGTCGTAGATCTCCGCGGAGAACGTGACGGAGGGTTCGTTTTTGTTGTCGAACCCCCCGGCCACGAGGACACGACCGTCAGGCAGCAGAGATGCGGTGTGGTTGCGGCGGGCCACGGACATCGAGCCGGTGGGGTACACGGCGCCCGAACCCGCCATTGGGATCAGCAGCAGAGTCGTCAGGGCCAAGACGTCGGCCAAGGCTCGCCATCGCTGCAGCATGGGTTTTGCGTTCATGGGTTGAGTTGCTTCTTTGCCTTCACCCCGAAGGCTACGCGGGTCCGGAGCCGTCCCGGCATCCCGATAACCAGGGAGACCGCGGGGCGGATCGATTCCCCCCTCGCCGCCGCGAGGCGGGGGCGGTACCGGGCTTCCGCCCGCCGCCCCGTTGGGGCGGGAGCGGCGTTTCCCCTCAGGAACGGAAGAACCGGTTTCGTCGCTGCGAGGTCGCCCCTCCCGCTTTTTCGGGATATCCCGCGGGGGGCACCGATTGCCAAGGTCGGCCCGTCGCGAAGTTTTCGATGACGTTCTACCGGCGAGGCACTGCATGAGTTATGGGAAGCTCCCTTCTTCCTTCACGCTCGCCCGCGGGGCCTGAACCTCCCCGAGGGAAGCCCTCACCGGGCGACGCTGCGCTCTGCCACCCTCTCCCGTCGGACGGGCGCGGGGCTGGGGGTGAGGGGCGGCTGGCGGAGCGCGGATGGTGGCGATGGATCGGCGTACTCCCGGGACGGCGAGCACTTGCGGGAGTTCGGTTCGGGCTTGCGGTCGCGGGATTTGCCGCGGTCGCCGTGTTCGGCGCGGAGGATGGCGCCCGGCGCCCGGAGGATTTGGGCCGGGGCATCGCGAACGTGCGTCCGGGCACACTGGTGGGGTGGGGATATTACGACCGGAATGGGACGAACGGGACGGAGGTGGTTCCGGTGTCCGTGCCGCCGGGTTTGACCAACGTGGTGGCAGTGGCGGCCGGAGGGCATCACGCCCTGGCGTTGCGGGCGGATGGCACGGTGGTGGCGTGGGGGCAGTCCGGACATGGGCAGACGGCAGTTCCGGAGGGATTGACGGGCGTGGTGGCGGTCGCCGCGGGGTCAACCCACAGCCTGGCATTGCAGCAGGACGGAACGGTGGTGGCCTGGGGGAGTTGGCTCCTCGTGTCCAATCGGACGGTTCGGGCGACGCTGCCGCAAGGGTTGATCCAGGCGATTTCGATCGCCGCCGGAACCTATCATGGGCTGGCGGCGAGGTCGGATGGCACGGTGGTGAGCTGGGGGTGGGTTCACGGCGGACGAGGTCCTTTCCCCGCAGAGGTGCCGGCAGGCTTGTCCGACGTGGTGGGAGTTGCGGCCGGAGGATACCAGAGTCTGGCGTTACGAAGGGATGGTTCCGTGGCCGCATGGGGCAATGCCCGCGGGTGGATCGCGCCTCCGGCGGGCCTGGGCCCGGTCGTGGAGCTGGCGGCGGGGGTGCATCATGGCCTGGCGTTGGCGGCGGACGGTCGGGTGGTGGCCTGGGGGGTCGACGACAGCGGTCAGATTCGGGTGCCTCGGCAGGCACGGGGTGCCGTGGCCATCGCGGCCGGGTCGGAGTGCAGCCTGGCTCTGAAACCCGACGGGACGGTGGTGGCCTGGGGGGACTACGACAACGGCACCGGCTTGATCCCGGTGGTGGTTCCCCGGGATCTGGGGCGCGCGGTGGCGATCGCGGCGGGGGGTTGGCAGTGCTACGCGATCGTCTCCCCGGAGACCGCCTTTCCGCTGGTTCGACCGGGCCTGACCGTTCCGGCGTCGGAAACCGGGGGCGACGAACCATGGAGTCGGCCGTGGCGTCCGTCCGGCGACGAGCAGGTCCTGGCCGGGGACCCGGCGCGCGGCGGGGGCTACGCGGCCACGGTGTGGCGCGGCGAGCAGGGACTGCCGCAAAACACGGTGGCGGCCCTGCACCAGTCGCGGGACGGCTATGTGTGGGTGGGGACGAGGTACGGCCTGGCGCGGTTCGACGGGGTGCGGTTGACGGCGTACGTGGACGAGCTGGCCGAGGTGGACGACGACGCGACGGATGTCCGCGGGCTGGCCGAGGATGGCGAAGGACGCCTCTGGCTGCATTCGAGGAGGACGTTGACGGTGCGGGCGCGGGGGCGGTTTCGGAAGGTGCCATTGACCGGGCCGGTGGCGGAGGGTGCGATTCAGGCGATCGTGGCGGACCGGAGCGGGGCCATCTGGGTGCTCAAGCCCAGGGGGTTGTTCCGGGTGGGCGCGGGATCCCCGAGGGGGTTGGAGTTCTCGACCGACGGACGGGAGTTCTGCGGCGGTCAGGGGGAGGCGGACCGGGTGTTCGCGGACGCGGGGGGCGGGTTCTGGATCCGAAGCAACTGCGGCGGGGGCGCGACCCACGTCTGGCAGCGGTACGATCCGGCAACGGAACGACTGGAAACGCTGGGGGAACGGGTGGGCGAGGCGCGGTTGGACGTCACCGCGGTGGCCGAGGACCGCGCCGGTCGCCTTTGGCTGGGGCGCCCGGGGGAGTTGCGGCGTTGGGCGGACGGACAATGGACCACGTACGACGCGCGGGCGGCCTGGGGGATGTCCGAGGTGGACGCGATCCAGGAGGATGCCCGGGGTCGAATCTGGATCGCGACGCGGGGCGGGACGCAGCTGCATGATTTCGACGCCGGCCGGTTCACCAGTCATCCCGGGAGAACGAGCGGAGGCGCTCTGGAGGATGTGCGTTGTCTGCTGGCGGATCGCGAGGGGAACGTGTGGGCGGGCACGGGCGACTTCGGCCTGGTGCGGATGCAGTCCAGGCCCCTCGCGCCGGTGGCGAGCGGGGCGTTCTCGACGAAGGACGAGGTGTTCTCGGTGGCACCGGGCAAGGAGGGGCGGGTGTGGCTGGCCACGTCGTCGGGACTGGTGTTGCACCGGGGCGATGCGTTTCTGGTGTTCACCAACACCATGGCGCGCCTGAACGACGGGTGGTCGCGCCGCGCCCGGATGGTGCTCGAGGACCGGGCGGGCACGGTCTGGGCGGGGCTGGACCGGGGTCTGGCCGTGTTGCAGGAGGGGCGGTTGGTCGACGTGGAACTGCCGCGCATCCGGTCGCGCGAGGGTGCGCTCGTGACCAGCCTGTTCGAGGATCGCGCCGGAACGTTGTGGGTGGGAACGGCGTCGGGCCTGCTCGAGCGGCATCCCCAGGGGTTTCGGTGGTGGACGGCGGAACAGGGCCTGGCTCCGGGCCGGGTGTCCGGACTGGCGCAGGGGAGCGACGGCGCGCTGTGGATCGGCACGCAGGGAGGCGGGGTGAGCCGGTTCCGGGAGGGGCGGTTTCGGACGTTCGGCGTGGCGGACGGTTTGTCGAGCGGACGGGCGTGGCCGCTGCGCGTGGATGCCGACGGCACGGCGTGGATCGGGACGCCCGCCGGGTTGAACCGGATCCGCGGCAGCGAGGTGCGGGCGGTCACGCGGAAGCAGGGATTGCACGAGAATCTCGCCTACGCCTGGCTCGAGGACGGGAAGGGGAACGTGTGGACCCACGGCAATGCGGGGATCTCGCGCGTGCGCAAGGCGGAGCTCGAGGCGGTCGCGGATGGGCGGGCGGGCTTCCTGGCCTGCGTGAACTACGGCGAATCGGACGGCATGCCCAGCGCGGAGGGAAACGGCGACCAGCAGCCGAACGCCTCGCGCGGAGCGGACGGGCGGATGTGGTTTCCGATGACGCGCGGGGTGGTGGTCGCGGACCCAACCCAGGTGCGGGACAACGATCTCCGGCCCAGGGTGGTGATCGAGGAGGTTCGGATGGACCAGAAAACGGTGTTCAAGGATGGGGGCTGGGCGGGCGGCGATGCAGTAGGTGACGGGGAGGATCCCGGGACGGGCCTGCGGCTCGGGCCGGGTCGGGGCCGGGTCCTGGAGGTGCGCTACACCGCCAACACGTTCGTCGATTCCGAGAAGGTGCGGTTCCGGTACCGGTTGGCAGGGCACGACGAGGATTGGCGCGATGCCGACGTCCAGCGGGTGGCGTTCTACACGGATCTGCGTCCGGGCGAGTACCGGTTCCAGGTCCAGGCGCGGAATCATCACGGGTATTGGAGCGAGGCGCCGGCGGAATTCGGCCTTTCCCTGGCGCCGCATTTCCACCAACGCCCGGTCTTTCCGGTGGTCTGCGGCGTGTTCGCGGCGCTGCTGCTGGGCACGGGACACGTGCTCGGCGTGCGGGCAAAGCGGCGGCGGGTGCGGCGGCGGCACCGGCTCGAGCTCGAGGCCGAGCGATCCCGCATCGCCAAGGATCTACACGACGATCTGGGGTCGAGCCTCACCGGCCTCGCCCTGCGCCTGGATGGGGTTCGCGGGGCGCAGCAGGACCCGGCGACGGCGTTCCGGCAGCTCGACGAGCTGGCCCAATCGCTGCGGGGCATGGTGGACCGGATGCGCGAGGTGGTGTGGACCGTGAATCCGCGCTGCGACACGCTCGAGTCGTTCTCGGCGTACGTGTGCGCCTACGCGCAGAATCTGCTCGCCGCCGCGGGGTTGCGATGCCGGCTGGACGTGCCGCCCGATCTGCCCGCCCGGACGCTCTCCGCCGAGGCGCGCCACCACCTGCTCATGGTCGCCAAGGAGGCGTTGAACAACGCCGTCCGCCACGCCGCGGCCTCCGAGGTGCGGGTGGCCCTGGGCGTGGAGCGGGGCGAACTGGTCATGACCCTCGCCGACAACGGACGCGGTTTCGTGTCGTCCTCGGAGGGCGGGAGCGAACCCGGGGCATCGCCTCCCCCGGGCTCGGTCGGGGAGGGGACCGGGAACGGGCTGCCGAACCTGCGGTGGCGGGTGGCCAGAATCGGCGGACGACTGGAGATTCACGCCGTGGTCGGGCTCGGAACCCGGATCATCGTGCGTTTACCGGAGGACAGGCATGAATGAGATCAAGGTTGCGCTGGTCGAGGACAACCCTTCCGTGCGCGAGGGTTTGACGGCGGTTCTCAACGGTTCCCCGGGGTTCCGCTGCGTCGGGGCGTACCGCACGGCCGAGGAGGCGCTGGAGAAGCTCCCGGGAACCGCCCCCGCGGTGGTGATGATGGACATTCACCTGCCGCGCCAGTCGGGGATCGAGTGTACCCGGGCGCTGAAGGAACGGATGCCCGGGGTCCAAATCATCATGCTGACCATCGAGGAGGACAGCGAGCGGGTCTTTCACTCGCTCGAGGCCGGGGCCACCGGCTACCTCGTGAAGAACACCCCGCCGGCGAGGATTCTCGAGGCCATCGAGGAGGTGAACCGCGGCGGCTCGCCCATGTCGGGTCCCATCGCCCGGATGCTGGTGCGCTCGTTCCATCGACCTGGACGTCGGCCCTCCTCGGAGGTCCGCCTCACCACGCGTGAGGAGGAGGTGCTCAACCTTGTGGCCCGGGGTTACCGTTCCAAGGAGATCGCCGAGGAGCTCGGGGTCGGCGTCCAGACCGTCGAAACGCACCTGCGCAACACGTACGAGAAGCTTCATGTCCGGTCGCGTGCCGAGGCCGTGGCGCGGTTCCTCCAAAAGGGAGAGTGACGCCCGGAGGAAGCTTAGGGGTCAGTCCCACTTATTGATACTTCCAAGCCGGAAGTATCAATAAGTGGGACTGACCCCGCTGGATCATCCGCGCGTTATCCTGCCTCCCGCAGCCGCTGAAGTCCCGACAACGTCAGGTATCCTCCGAGCACGAAGCCGGCGATATGGCATCCGAACATGCCGCCCGTCAGGTGGAGCCAGACGAATCCACCCAGGAGAAAGCCCAGTCCCAGCGTCGTCATGAGGATCGCCTCGGCCAGAACCAGGCCTCCGGACCGGGGGCGGCTGCCGTCGAGTCCGGACCGGCGATGGAGGAGCATGGACAGCACGCCCGTCGTGACGGCGGCCAGGGCCAGAACCAGAATCCGTAAACCGCCCGGCGTGCCGTCCCCGGCGTTTCCGGCGACGGGACAGCCCCCGAGCTCGAGCAGGAGCAGCAACGAGGCGATCATGCCGAGGGCGCCGAGGATTCCCGAGAGGTGGTACATGTTGCTGGGTTCCAGGAATTGGAGGTGAGGAAACAAGGCGGAACGGTGCGCGGCGCGCTTCTTGGCCCCAGGCTGGTTCGTTCGTGGATGGGGCGCGATCTCCGGCTTGCACGAGGCCGAACCCTATCGTGTCCACCCGCGAGGCGTTCATTGGTTCTTCTGCCGGGAGCATTGAAATAGGCGCACGGCACGGCGCAGGGGTCAGTCCCACTTATCAATACCTGCCAGGCTGCAAGTATAAATAAGTGGGACTGACCCCAGGGCCGCCACTCCGATCCCGCTCAATCCACGCGCCGCACGGTCACGAAGTAGGCGGGGCAGAGGTGCCGACCCTCGGGGTCCTCGAAGGTCGCTTCGAGCTCGGTGCGCCCGGCCCCGAGGGTCATCCGAAAGACCGCGGCGTGGTCGGAGTCCGCGACGGGCCCGGCCTCGCGTTGTCCGCCGACCCGGAGCCGGGCACGGGCAACCGGCAACGCGACTCCCGCCGGAAACCCGGCGTGATCGGGGGTCGCCGTGTCGCGCGGCGTCCACGCCGGCGCCCCGGCGCGCAGCGGCAATCCGCTCGACTCGGGCCAGCGGCGCAGGGCGATTTCATAGGTGCCGGCACGGGCCACTTCCACGTCCCAGACGCCCCGACGCTTCACTCCCGAGCGAAGGCCGGGAATGCCGTGCATGGCGCCCTCGCGCCACTCGGCGCTGTTCAGCACGGCGACGCCGCCCCCGGGGTGGCCCAGGGAGACGAAGCTCCGTTGCCGGGTCCACGGCTCGGTCGTCGCCCACCACGCGTCGTACGCGGCGCGAAGCTCCCGCGCGATCTCGGGCCGGGCGGAGACCCGATTCGTCCGTTGCAGGGGATCGGTGGTGAGGTCGTACAGCTCCGGATCGCCCTTGGCCGGGCCCTTCGTGTCCCCGAGCAACCGCCAGCGCCCGCGCATCACGCAGGTCATGCGGAACGGTTCCGGCGGCCCGTACTGGACGACCAGGGTGCGGTCCGGCACCGGGCGCTCGCCGCGGAGCACGGCGGCGAGACTCGCGCCGTCGAGGTCCGCGCCGGTCGGAGCCGCGACGCCGCACAGTTCCAGCAATGTGGGAAGCAGGTCCTGCACCTGCGTCAGGCCGGGGACGTCGCGCCCGCCGCCGATGCGTCCCGCCGGCCAGCGCACGAAGCACGGCACGCGATGCCCGCCCTCGGCCAGGCGCGACTTGCCGTCGCGCATCCCGGCGTTGTACCGGCCCACCAGCGCGTACCCCCCGTTGTCGGAGAGGAAGACGACGATCGTGTCGTCCCGCAGTCCGCTTTCGCGGAGGAACGCCTCGAGCCGCCCGACGTTGGCATCGACGTTCGCCAGCATCGCGAGGTACCCCACCTGGCCGGGAGCGAGGTCGGGAAATTGTCCGGCGACCGACTCGCGCAGGTCCCGGGGCGCCCATTGCGGACCGTGAACCGCGTTGAGCGGGAGGTAGCAGAAGAACGGCCTCTTCGCCTCGGCCTGGCGCCGCATCCAGTCCATCGCCTCCGCGAAGAAGATGTCCGTGCAGTAACCGGTGAACCGTTCGGACCGACCGTCGCGTCGGCGCAGCACCGGATCGAAATAGTCGTTGCCCCAGTGGTCGGGCAGGGAGCCGATCTCCTGCATCGGAAACCAGAGGGTCTCCTGGAAGCCGCGGTCCTGGGGACGATGCGGGTGATTCTCGCCGAGGTGCCATTTGCCGAACAGACCCGTGGCGTAACCAGCAGCGGCGAGGAACTGCGGCAGCATCGGCACCTCGGCCCGCACCATCATCCGCGATCCGGCAATGACGCTGCTGCCGTTGCGCAGGGCATCGCGCCCGGTCAGCAACTGCCCACGCGTGGGGGAACACATCGGGGCCACGTGGAAGTCCGTGAGCCGCACCCCCGCCGCGTGGAGCGCGTCCAGATTCGGCGTCCGGACGAACGGGCTGCCATGGCAGCTCAAATCGCCGTATCCCATGTCGTCGATCATCAGGAGCACGACGTTCGGCGGAACCGCGCGGGCGGACCCCGTGGCCGGGTGGACGAGCCACGCGGCGAACAGCAGCCATGCAAGGCGGATCAGGAGAAGGCGGTTCATGCGAGGACCGGCAACGGGTCCGTCCGGGGCGGCGACGGCGCGCAGCGGGTCGCCGAAAGTGCAGGGTGCGAGCCCGCGGCTTCAAGTCCGGCTTCCCGGCGACCTGCTGGATCCCCGGGGCGGTGGGCAAAGTCGATTGGGGCCCGCCACCGGCTGCCCGCCATAGCGTCCACGCGACGGGGGGCAGGGTCGCGGGGCGATCGAAGCGGGCGAATCGAGAGGCGAAGCCTGCGACTCGGCAGTCGCCGGCCCCACATCGCGGTTCCACGCAGGACTTTGTCAACGGCCCTGTCATCCCCGCGTGGCCGACGGTCCAGGTCCGCGCCCTTCGCACCGGGAACGGGACTCCCGTCTCCTCCCGCCAGCCTGCGATCCGCTGGACGGCGGGCGGCGGGCGTACGAGCTTCGCCGGGTTCCCGGACCTTCGGCGCGGCGGAGGCTCGATCGAGCCGGTTCAGCCCGTCGTGCCGCGAAACTTGCGCGGAGGAATCCGGTAGAAGCAGGGGAGTCCATGACGCGACCCGACCCAGTGAAATGTCCCCGTTGCGGCGCCGGAATACTCCCCGACGCGCCGGAGGGTCTCTGTCTGCGCTGTCTCCTTGTGGCGGGCGCGGCGGCGCGCGAACGTGTCGTCGCCGGGCCGGCCCGCCTGCCGGAGCGGTTCGGGAACTACCGGATCCTGGGGGAACTGGGCCGGGGCGCCATGGGCCGGGTGTATCGAGCCGAGCAGACCGGGATGGACCGGGTGGTCGCGTTGAAGGTCATTTCCTTTCGGGAACTGACCTCCCCCGACCAGGTGGATCGGTTCCGCATCGAGGCCCAGGCCGCGGCCAGCCTGGATCACCCGAATATCGTCTCCATCCACGAGGTGGGCGAGCACGAGGATTGGCAGTACTTCTCGATGCGCCTGGTGGAGGGGGGGACGCTCGCGCAGTGGCTGGCGCGCGAGCGGTGGCCCTTTCCCCGGAGCGCCCGCTTGCTGGCCACGGTCGCGCGGGCGATCCAGCACGCGCACGAACGCGGCGTGCTGCACCGCGACCTGAAGCCGGGAAACATACTGCTCGATGCCGCCGGGGAACCCCACGTGGCCGACTTCGGCCTGGCGCGTTTCGCCGACGCGGAGAGCGACCTGACCCTCACGGGCACGGCCCTGGGAACTCCCGCCTACATGGCTCCCGAGCAGGCCGCCGGACGGGTCAAGGCCATCACGACCGCCGCCGACGTCTACGGTCTCGGCGCGGTGCTCTTCGAGATGCTGACCGGGCGGCCCCCGTTCGTGGGGGAATCGGCGATGGCCGTCACCCGGCAGGTGCTGGACCAGGAACCGTGCGCGCCCGACCTGCTCGACCCGACGATCCCGCGCGAGTTGGCGGTGATCTGCCTGAAGTGCCTGGAGAAGGAGCCGACCCGCCGGTACGGCTCCGCCGTCGCCCTGGCCGAGGATCTGGAACGCTGGCTGAACCACGAGCCCATCCTCGCCCAGGCCACGACCCTCTGGCAGCGGTCCGGCAAGTGGGTCCGGCGCAAGCCCGTGCATGCCGCCCTGCTGGCGACGGTGGTGCTGGCGGTCCTGGCGCTCGTGGTCGGGTTGGTGTGGCACAACCAACGCATCGCCGCCGCCGGGCGCGCCACCGAGGAGGCCAATCGCGCGCTGTGGGGTCATCTCCGTCGCGTGGAATGGCACCAGGCCGAGGAATTCCTCGCCGCCGGGCGAACGCCCGACGCCATGGCGATGTTCGCCCGGTTTCTCCGCGAAACGCCCGGGGACATCGCGGTTTCGGCCCGCCTGCGTTCCCTCCTCGAACTGCGGGCCTTCCCGCTTCCGCTCCTCCCCCCGATGCGCCACGGCGCGCCGGTGCGCCTGGTCCGGCTGGACCCTTCCGCCGAGCGCCTGATGACGGTGGCCGACGACGGCGTCCTGCGCGCGTGGAACGCCGTCAGCGGCGCCCTGGAACGGCAGGCCGCGTTGGATCTCGCCCCCGACACCCTCGAGCTCCTGGCCGACGGCCAGCGCCTCCTTGCACGCAACCGGAGCCACCGGATCGTCATCTGGAACCACCGGTCGTGGCGACTGGAACACGAGCTCGGCGAGGGCGTCCTGGCGAGCCGTGACTGGAGCCTCGATGCCGACGGACGCCGGCTCTCCCTGCTGACCTCCCGGTCCGAGCTGCAGCTTTGGGACACCCGACAAGGCACCCTCCTCGCCTGCCGAAGCCTCCCCCCGGCGCAGATGGAACTGGTGAAACGGCTCGGTCCCGACGGGGAAACCCTCGTCCGCGGTTTCAACTACGGTCTTTGGTTGTGGCACCCCCGCACGAACGGTTGGCTTTCGCTGCTGCCCGCCGATCTCTGCCATACCTCCGTGGCCGCCGACTGGCCCCGCCACCGGGCCTTCGTCACGCTGGCGGCCCGCCCCGGTCCCGGGATCGAGCCCCACGGCCACGTCTGCCTGGATCTGGCCACCGGCCAAGACCGGCCGTTGCAGCCCCGGGGCGTCACCTGGCATTCGCTCCGGACCTTCCCGGACGGAAAATTGCTGCTCGTCTCGCGCTGGCTCGACGGCTTCACGGTGCTGGACGCGGAGACCTTCGAGCCGAAGTACCCTTGGGTGGGGCAGGCGCCGGTGCTCGCCAATGCCTCCCCCGATGACGCCTTCCGGGTCTGTTTCCGATCACGCCACGATGGCTCCGGACGGCTCCACGACCTGGCCACGGGAAGCGCCCTGCTGGAACCGGTTCAGCACGAGGGTCCCATCGCCGATCACGTGCTCGACGCCGCGGGGCGGTTGGCCGTGACCGGTTCGGAGGACGGGACGGCCCGTCTGTGGGACCTGCGGATGCGACCCGCGGACGCGCTCCTGTTCGACGGCGGGGCTCCGATCCATCGCATCGCGCTGAGTCCGGATGCCCGGCGCCTCGCCGTGGCTTGCGAGGGGCAGATCCTGATCCTGGACGCGGAGGACGGACGGTCGCTCCCCCCGTGGGCGCGGGAGAGCGACTTCTTCGGCGACGTCCTGTTCTCCCGGGATGGCCGGTTCCTTGCCGCGGGCTGCTCCGACGGCTCGGTCCGCGTCCTGGAGGCGGCGACCGGAAAGTTGCTCTGGCGCGAGCGTCCCCACGCCAGGCGGGTCGCGAGCCTCGCCTTTTCCCCGGGGGGCGACTCCCTCGCCAGCGTCGGCGCCGATGGCCTTGTCTGCGTGTTCGAGACGGTCTCCGGGCGTCCGAGATTCGCCCCGGTGCAGCACGGGAATTCCGTGTGGGGGTCCAGCTTCAGCCCCGACGGTCGCCTGCTCGCCACCGCGGGCGGCGATGCCACGGCCCGCGTCTGGGAATCGGCCACCGGGCGTCCGGTCGGCTCCGCTCTTCAGCATCAGGGCGGCGTTTCCCACGCCTGCTTCAGCCCGGATGGGCGCCACCTGCTCACCGCCTCCTTCGATCGTACCGCGCAGGTCTGGGAGGTCGAAACCGGGACCAAGGTCGCTCCCGTCATCCGCGCCGACCGGAGCCTGACCGGCGCCCGGTACAGTGCCGACGGACGACTGATCCTGATTCGCACGCTCAACGCCGCTCGGCTCTTCGATGCGCGAACCTCCCTCCCCGTCACGCCGCCGATGCTTCACGGGGACCGCGTCATGCAGGCGGACTTCAGTCCCGACGGACGTTGGATTGCCACCGGGTCGGAGGACGGGACCGCCCGGGTGTGGGAGGCCCGCACGGGCTTCCCCATCACGGACCCTCTCCCTCATCGCGGGATGGTCACCAGTCTGGCCTGGCTGCCCGATGGCCGACACCTCCTGACCGGGGCCCGGGATGGGCGGGTGCGGAGCTGGACGCTTCCGGATACCACGGCGGCCCCGGAGTGGTTGCCGGATCTGGCCGAGGCCCTCGCGGGAAAGAAGGACGACCGGGCTGGCCAGGACCCCGCCGTCCCCGTGGATCGCCTCCAGGCGCTGCGGCAACGCGCGCTGGCTCAGCCCACCGACGGCGCGCCGCAGGGCTGGCTCCGCTGGTTTCTTTTCGATCGGCTCGAGAATTCGGTCCGACCCCCGCCCCCGCCTCCGTCCCCGGCGCGGGAGCAGCGGTGACGACCGGCGCTTCCTTCACTCCCCCAGGCGGTGACCCGGATGATCCGGATACCGGCGCCGAAACTCCCGCCACCGCGCCATCCAGGACTCCGGCGTCAGCGGCGCCAAACCGCCGCCCGGGTGGACCTCGGCGTCGGCGTCGATTTCCGACAGCAGGCGGTCACCGTCCGGATCGAGGTCCGGCGCGGGCAGCGCGGACGCGAGGTCGACAAGCTCGATCCCCGGGAAGGTCCCATTGGCCACGAGGGTGCGCGCGTCGGGCGTCAACTGGAGCTCGAGAATCCATTCCGGATGCGACAGCGCGGGGCGGATCGGCATGCCGGTGCGGCGATCCCAGAACCGGATCGCGCCGTCATGCCCGCCGGTGATGACCCACGGGGTGCCCGGTACGAAGCAACCGCTCATGACGGCCTCGTCGTGGGGCAGCGCCGGACAGACCAGCCTGCCTTGGCGCCAGTCCCAGACTTGGGCGGATCGGCCGCCCCCCGCGGTCAGCAGCAGGCTTCCGTCGGCACTGAAGCGCGTCAGAAACGGCCAGTTGACGTAGGGAATGTCCGGCGCGGCCGTCTCCCCGCCGGGCCAGCGGCTCAACTGGATGCGCATCCGGCTGGCGACGATGGCCCGCGCGACGGTGTCGCCGTGAAACGCGAGGTCGAACGTCGTGCTGCCCGGCTCGAACGGCGCGAGCAGTTCCCGGTCCCGCTCGCGATCCCACAGATGGATGAACTCGACCAGTCCCCAGGCTGCGAAGAGACGGCCATCGGGGGAATATGCGCACCGTCCGTTGTTGAGCGTGGCATCGGCGTCCGCGGCCCGGCCGTGATCGAACAACACCCGCACCCCGCGACTCGCCACCTCGATCTCCAGTCCCTGGCCGCCCGCGCAATACACCCCGATCCAGCGTCCGGTCGGGTGCAGGCACAGGCCGCGCGGCTCCGAGGGCATGGGAATCGGGTCGCCGAGCCGCTCTCCCGTGGCGTGGTTCCAGATCTGGATGTTCCCCGCGCCGGCACTCCGCGCGAACGCTGCGTTGCCGCGGTCGGGAGTCCGGCTGACCGCCATGGCCAGCCATGCGCCCTCCGGACCGAACACCGCGGCCACCAGCAATCCGTCGGGATCGATCTCCGGCCCCGCCGGACGTCCGCTGGCAACCTCGTACGCCCGGGTCTTCCGTACCGCGCCGTTCCGGTTGCCGACTCCCGCCGCCGCGACGAGTCGTCCATCCGGCGACAGCGCCGCCCGGGTCGCTTCGCCCGTGGGCAGGTTCCGCACATGGGTCGGACGCCGAGCTTTCCAGACCCGCACCAGGCCGTCCTCAGCGGACGCGACGAACCGGCCATCGGGCGAGAACTCCACGGCCGCCACCGCGGTGTGGTGATGGCCGACCACGCCCAGAAACCCGCCCTCCGGAAGGGACCAAAGTTCGAGTCGATTGTCGTATCCGCCACTCGCCAGCAACGAGCCGTCCCCGCTGAACGCCGCGGCATGAAACACTCCCCCGTGATCCGGGAACTTCGCGCCGCCGGGTTCCTGCCGATCCACGACGGCCGTGCTCCGCGACGCGATGAAGCGCCCGTCCCGACTCGCGGCAATCGGCTGGCCCTGCTCCGGCGACGCGTCCCCGGCGGGGTGCGACTCCACGAGGGCGCCGGTCTCGGAATCCCGGATCACCCAGCCGCCCTGCTCGCCGCCACAGAGATAGCGCGCGCCATCCGCCAGGAACTCGCTGCGGCCCTGTCCGGAGGAGCGGACCGGAGGGTGAAGATATCGGTCCGGCTGGTCCACGGTGCAGACCCCCGCGTTTGCACCCCACTGGAGGAGCAGCCATCGACCGTCGCGGCTGAAACGGACGCTCGCCATCGGTTGCGGCAACGCGCGGCGCTCCCCGGTCCTCCAGTCCCACAACCAGGTCCCCTCCGAGATCCAGCGGCCCTCCGGACTCCACGTCAGGCACGCGTGGCTCGCGCCGTCGACGCGCGCGAGTTCCCGTCCGGCGGGATACTCCAGTACCACCAGGGCTCCGTCCGCCAGCGCGAGCGCCACGCGGTCGCCCGTCGGATCCCATGTGGCGCGCTTCACCCGAAGTTCGTTCCCGGGCGGCCAGGGTTGCTCGACCGCCAGGTCCCAGACCCGGGTGTCCGAGTGGACCTCCTCGCGCACGATCAACGCGGGGTGGCGGGGATTCCACTCCAGTTCGCCGACGTGCTCGAATCCGGTGTCAAAGGCCCGGACCGCGGTTCTCGCCTCCGCCCGCCAGGCGGCGGCGCGAATCCGGTTGGCCTGGACGCGTTCCGGGTCGTGCTCGGCGAGGATCGCGGCGTTGGCGAACCACAGCGTGGCGCGCGTCACGTCCCCGCGTTCCGCCGCGGTCAGTCCCGAGCGCGCGTACATGTCGGACAGGGTGAACGTGGTTTCCGCGCGCGCCTTCGCTTCCCCCGCCAAAGCCGCTCTGGCCCGGCGGGTTTGATGCAGGCTGGTGGCCAGGGCCGACAAGAGCGCGAGCATCACCGCGACGCTCGCGAGGACGGAGCCGCGGTTTCGCCGCACGAACTTGGTCATCCGATAGACGGCCGAGGGCGGCACGGCGGAGACGGGTTCGCCCGCGAGGAATCTGCGGAGGTCCTCCGCCAGCGCGGCGGCGCTCGGGTAGCGCTCGTTCCGGTCCTTGCGGATGGCCTTCATCACAACCCAGTCCAGATCGTTCCGCGGGTCCAGGCCGCGCCGGATTTCGGGCGTGGGGTTTCTGCCCGACGACTTCAGGGCCGTGATGCGCGCGCTGGGGGTCGGAGGCTCCTCCTCGAGCAGGAGCCGCTGCATGCCGGCGACGCCGGTGGACGCGATCTTCGAGGAATCGATGGGCAGCGTGCCGGTCAGCAGCTCGTACAGCACGACCCCGATGGCGTACACGTCCGTGCGCGTGTCGATGTCCACGCCCCCCGACTGCGCCTGCTCCGGACTCATGTACGCCGGCGTGCCGAGGATCTGCTGTTGGCGGGTGAAGAGGGTGTCCGACGCGCCCTGGGTGGCCTTGGCGACCCCGAAATCGATGACCTTCGCGGCACCACCGGCGACGAGGATGTTCGAGGGTTTGAGGTCGCGGTGGATCACGCCCTTCTGATGCGCGTGCTCGACGGCCGCGCAGACCTCCAGGACGAGCCCGAGTCGCGCCGCGAGATCGAGTCCGGCGGTGGTGCAGTACTCCGTGATCGGGGGCCCCTCCACCAGTTCCATCGCGAAGTAGGGACGACCGAACGCGGTCGCGCCGGCCTCGAACACCCGGGCAATGTGGGGATGGTTGAGCAGGGCCAGGGTCTGCCGCTCCCGCTGGAAGCGCCGCACGACCTCGCGCGTGTCCATCCCCAGCTTGACCACCTTGAGCGCGACCTCCCGCCGGACCGGCGCGGTTTGCTCCGCGCGCCATACCGAACCCATGCCGCCTTCCCCCAGCCGGCGCACGAGCCGGAAATGATCGATGACCGCCCCCGGCTCCTCGCCTCCGGGAGCGGACGGCGGCGCCGGCGAGTCCACGGATCCGGTCTCGTGCCCGTTGGCCTCCTCGTACCCCTCGAGCAGCATGCGGACGGCGGCCAGCAGCTCCGGATCGTCCCGGCAGGCTTCGCGGAGGAACGGAAGCCGCGCCTCCGGCTCCAAGGCCAGCGCCTGCTCGAAGAGGCGGTCTTCCCTGGCCCCGGAGTCCGCGATCGCCCCGTTGAGCAGGCAGCGCGGGCAACCGGCCTCGTCCACCCGGATGGCGGAGCCGCAACGCAGGCAGACGCTGTGACCCCCGGTCGCCATGCTCAGTCCCCGAACAGCGCCCGCAGACGATTCAACTCGTCCTCGATTTCCTCCTGTCCGGCGACGGTTTCCGCCACGATCTCGCGGAGCACGGCCCGGTAGCGTTGCCGCAGCTTGAAGGCGGCGAAACGGACGCCGGACTCCGACAGGCCGAGGGTCGCCGCAACGCCGGGATAGCCCCGCGCGGAACCGCCCTCGGTGAGTTGTTCCCGCAGGGCGCGGAACATGGCCCCGTTGCCGGCCGCCTCGTACACCTGCCCCAGCCGGTCCACCGCCTGGCGGAGCAGTTCCCGGGCCCAGGCCCGCTCGTATTCGACTTCCGGGGTGACGTTGTCGTGGGGTTCGAGCGCGAACCGTTCCTCCGCCGAAAGGGCGTCCATCTCCACGATCTGCCGCCCGCCGCCGCGCTTCTGGGCACCCCGGCGGCGCCATTCCTCCGACGCGAAATTCTTGAAGGCATGCAGCAGGAAGCTCCGGAGCCGGCCCCGCTCGCGCCGCGCCTGTCCCAGCAGCTCGCGCGAAAGCAGCCGCTCGAAGAACGCCTGGGTCAGATCCTCGGCATCCGCGACGCCCAGGTTCATCCGGCGCGCGTACGCGTAGAGCGGAAACCAGTAGGCGCGACAGAACTGGGCCAGCGCCTCGGGACTGTCCCCCTGCGCCTCGAGCACAAGACTCCATCGCGTGATGGGAAACGTCCCGGCTCCCACCCCGTCGCGCTGCTGGCCTGAAGGGTCCGGCGAGGACAACGCGGGAAGTATCGCGGGCCTCGGGAAACCACGAAAGCCCGGAGTTCCCGCCCCGAATCCTGGGAGGGGCTTGCGTGGCGGAGGCCTCGGACGTCGCGCCGCGACCAGGGTGGTTTCGGTCCCCTTCCTGCCGGGGGTTGGAAACCCCCGGCTCTGGAGTTTGGCCATTCCCGGGTCGCGGGGCGCCGCGAGCTTTCAGGCCCCATCCCGCAGGGATGCCAGACAGTGGCCGGAGGTGGCGCCCCTCGCGCCACCTCCGGAGCCAGACACAAACAGGCCGCACCCCGAACGGGGTGCCAGAACTCCTCACGGGTCGAAGCGGGCGTCCCACTCCAATCCATGACGCGCCAACAAGGCGGTCAGCTCGTCGCGAGATCCGCGCCTCCGGTGGTGCTCCTCCTGGCCTTCGATGTAACGACTCACGACCCCCATCGCGCTTCTGCTCACCGAGAAGACCGTGTAGCCCTCCTGCCATTGGGACTCCCGGCAATGCCGTTCGGCAGCCCACACCGAGGTCGCCTTCTTCAGTTCCCGGCTGAAATCCGCGAGGCAATGCGTGGTCTTCAAGCCCAACAGCAGATGCACATGGTCCTCCACCCCTCCAACTCGGACCGGAATCCCGCCCAAACCACGGACCGTCCCCCCAGATACTCGTGAAACCGGGGTCTCCATTCCGCCTGGATGCAGGGCCGCCGCTCCTTCGTCGCACAGATCCAATGATAGTGCAGACAATGATACGTACTCACCTACCCACCTCCTTGCCCCGAGACTAATTCTGCGACCCCGTCCGGGGTCGATCCCTTTCTCGGGGCTCTTCCGCTTCCGGAGGTCGTTCGACCTCCGGCCACTGTCTGGCATCCCGTCGGGATGCCCATGGCGCCCCAGTGCCGCCCAAACTCCAGTGCCGGGGGGTGGAAACCCCCGGCTACCCTCGAGGGATCGCGCCGCGACCAAGAGGCCACAGGGCCTGCAACCGGTAGGCCGCGTGCCCTTGCGCGGCGAGGTGCGGTTGCGGACCCGGCCTGGAAGACCGTTTGCGCCGCGTTCACGGCTGGGGCACGACGCGGAAGAACTGGTGCGGATCGGTCGCGGTGGACGAGATGATGTCGGTGGTGGTGGTGCTGCCGGTCGCCGTGTACGTCCGCTCGAAGCGCCAGGTCAGGAGGTCCCGGCTGCTGTGGAGATCGTACCTGGCGCCGGGAGCCGAGGTCCACGTGAGCCGCGTCCGGAGGAGGTTGCCGCTCCGGCTGACGAAGGCGGGCGTGATCCGGCCCAGAGGCTTCTCGGCGAGCGGCGTGACGACGACGTCGTCGATGAACACGTTCTCGGCATACCCGATCGTGCGCGCCGTGAAGGCAAACACGTCGCCGGCCCGCGACGCGTAGTCCACCGGCACGTCGGTCAGGATCGCCACGCCGTTCTGGCGAACGGTCAATCGCCCGGTCTCCCCGGGCGCCGTGTGGTACTCGACCTCGACGGCGATCCAGCCCTGGTCGATGGCGGGGGACACGGTGGAGGCGCCCGGCAGGACGGTGTTGTTCACCCGCACCTGGTGGCGGGGGGCTCCGAACGTGATGAACTCGACGCCCAGGCCCCGGGCATAGCCGCCGACCTGGTTCGATTCGTCCACGGGCTCGCCGGCCGGCTTCAGGTTGAAGCTGAAGCCGTCCGCGGCAGGCGACGCCGGCGGCTTCTGGATCTGGTACCGGAAGCTCGCCAGGAAGCCGTAGACGCTGGGATAGAGCCGGGGCAGGACGAACCGGCCGAGGGTCGAACCCGTCTCCGCGTCGGTCAGCAGGGCCGCCTTGTTGCCGTTGGTGAAGCCCACCACCCGCGTCACGCGGTTGTTCGATTCGAGCGACGCGCCGTCGCCGGTCTCCCGCGCTCCGTTCGCGAGGGCATCGAAGTTCTGGCGGTAGGACGCCGCGTCGAAGACGTCGAAGACCGGCGAGGCCAGCGCGGTTTTGTTCACGGTCCCGTTGTAGCGGGCGTTCCAGAAGCCCTTCGCGTCCGCCGCGAAGCCGGCGCCTTCCGTCTCGTCGAGATGCCAGCACGCCACGAGGTTCGGTTCGTCGCCCCGGGCCCGGCGGTGGAAGTTGGCCGCGATCTCCTCCGCCGTGCGGGCGAAGTGCCAGATCCGCACCTCCTCGAGATCGCCGTCGAACTCCTGGCCGTGCCGCCCCTCGCGCCCGATGGAGATGGGGTGGCTGGTCTTGGTCAGCAGCGCTTCATTGCCCATCCCGCTTCCCGTGCCGGCCTTCAGGCCGTTGATGTAGATCGTGTAGCTCGAGAGCCCGACTGAATAGGCCACGTGCATCCATTCGCCGGCGCGGTAATTGACATTGGCGGTGGCATCGGTGGCCAGCCAGCGGGACCCGTTCCCGATATGACCCAGAACCCGGTTGCCGCCGGTCAGCTTGATGACGAACCCGTAGTCCGAATTGGCGGTGGTGGTGCTGAAGAACGTGAGGGTGTCCGTGGCGTGGCGCGGACGGATCCAGGCCTCGACCGTGAAGGCCCCGCTGATCTGGTCCGCCTTCGGCGGGACGTCGAGATAGCCGGTGCGTGCCAGGGCGATGCCCCGGCCCGCCGTCGTCTGTTCCGCGTTCTGGCCCATGAAGGCCCAGCGGTTGTTCACCGCGGTGCCCGTCTCGCTCTGGATCCGCACCCGATACGTGCCCGGCTGGACCCAGTCCGAAAACGGTCCGAATCGCTGCCGTCCGGTCTGGCCCCAGTTGCCGGCGTCGTACTCGGGCGCGGAGGTGCCGAAGTTCCCGTTGCCATCGAGGTCGATCCAGAACCGCGAACCGTCGGAACCATAAGTCAGGAAGCGGGTCGGCGTCTTCACCCTGACCCACCCGTCGTACTGGACCGAGAAGTTCGCCCAGTTCCCGTCGGTCCCGCCCGTGACCCCGACCGGCGCCCGCGCACCGCGGGGGCTGTCCCAATAGAGCGGCACGGCCTCCGCTCGGGAGCCGGAGATCGCCTGGGTGGTCGCCCAGTCCGCCTGGCTCGTCACCCCCCGCAGACTGGAGTTCACGTAACGGGCGTTCAGACCGGGGTTGGCGAGGGCCTGGTCCTGGAAGAGTTCGAAGTTTCCAGTGGTTTCCTCGAGGATCACGAACTCGCAGACCGGCTCCGCCAACCCTTCCTCGTACTGCGCGCGGATCTTGTACATGCCGGGAGCCAGCGGTTTGCTGAACTGTCCCGTCGATGCCTGCCCCACCGTGCCCCAGGCGTTGTCCGCCAGTTCGGCGGCTTCGAAGGTCCCGTTCCGGTTGGCATCCACCCAAAGGCGGCTTCCCGTGATCTTGGACCGCGAGGCGATCCGGACCGCGCGGCCCACCCGGAGATAACCATCCCACTGGACCGAGAAATCGTGCCATTCGGCGTCGGTCCCACTGGTGAGTCCCAGCGGAGCACGGGCGCCCCAGGAGGCGCCGTTCGGAAAATTGGGAGGGTTGTCGATGCGCACGCCGGTCCGCGTCCGGCTGACGGTCCAGTCGGGCTCGTTCACGCTGCGCAGCGTCTCGTTGTAGTAGCTGCCCGTGAGCCCCGGCGACGTCGCGGCCTGGGTCGTGAAGAACTCCGCCGCGGGCACGACGCGCATGAACTCCACCCGGAGATCGAGGTACTCCTGGGGCGCGGTCCCGCCGGTGCCCAGGTTGGTCAGACGCACCGAGCCGTCCGGCGTGGTCCACGACATGCCTACCGGCAGGGCCGAGTCTTCCCGGTCGAGATCGTCGTCGTCGTAGGCAACTCCCACGAAGGGATCGAGGCGCGAGAGGGGGGTGCAATCGATCTGCTGGTGTTCCCGGACGCGCGGAGCCCACACGACATAGGCGCCGGTGCTCAGAAGCGGGTTGTTGGCGAAGTTCCGGCGCAACCCGACCCAGACCCGGTTGCCGTCCTCGGTGAGGAAGTTCAGCGCCAGCTTGTTGGCGGACGTCGCTGCGGCGTTCGGGTGGTCGAAGCGATGAACCCGATACACGCCCGTCGTCGTCGCCTCGGTCACCGCGGCCGGGTCGATCCACCCGAGAAACGTCTTGCTGTCCATGCTGAAGTCGCCGACCAGGTCGATCTTGTCGCTCCCCGGGGCCTGCCGGGTTTCCACCGCCATGACGTCGAACACGTCCCCGTACTCGTCGTTGGGCGCGGGGCCCCACGTGCTGTCGTAGCCCTTGCGCTCAAGCCAGTCCCCCCCCGCCAGAGTGCCGACCCAGAAATTCGCGTGCGGCAGGCCGAGGTTGTGGCCCAGCTCGTGGATGAGCACCGGAACCCCGGCGTTGCTGTAGACGTTCTGTTCGCCCGGCGCGCTGACGTTCGGACCCGCGTTCGGAACGGGCGGCGACGAGTAGATGAAGATGTCATAGTTCGCCAGGGTGAAGCCGGCCCTCTGGGCCGCCGCCTTCGCATCCGCGTTGAGCTGGTCTTGCTTGCCTTCGTAGCTCGCGGCCGTGCCGGGCAGGGCGAGCACCGTCGGGGTCACCGTGATGTTGAGCTGCACCTTCCCGTACGACATGGCATTCAGCCGGCCCGAAGCCGTCGCCAGATTGGCCTGGTACGCGGCCGCCGTGGCGTAGGGCGTATTGGGCGCATCGGTGAAACGCACCCGCAGACCCAGCACCCGCTTGGGCGTGGCGCTCCAGGACAACGCCGCGGTCGAGGCCGCCGCCAGGATCCGGCTCGGCTTGCCGGTGGAACTCGAATACGCGATGCCGAAGCCCGCACTCACGGCGTCCGGTCCGTTCATGGCCAGGGCTTGGTTCAGGGCGTCCGCGATCTCCGTCGCCGAACCCTCGTCGGGGAAGGTGATCCGTTCGCCCCCCGCCAGCGCCGATACCGGCCCGCCCTCGTCCCCCGGACGGGACGGCAGGAGCGCTGCCACGGCCGCAGCGTCCGGCGCGTCGAGCACCTGCACGACTCCGGAGCGGAGGACCGCTTCCTCGCCGATCCGGATGCCCTGCACGGGCAGCGAGCGCTTGCTGGTCACGCTCCGCCACGCCGACGACGGATGGACCTTCAGCGGGCCGTCCGGTGTCTGCAACCAGGTCAGGTGTTGCGGGTGGGCCAGGCGCACCGGCATCGGACGGCAGTCCGTCCCCACCTCGTAATCCCCGGTGAGGCTGAACGGTTGCTCCACGAGCTCCCGGATCTCCGGGGGAAGCGCGGCCCACGCCCCCCACGACAACGCCGCACCCAGCGCCTCGTCCGGATTCGCGCGCATCAAATCCAGCAGGGCCTTCGAACGGGCCTTCGCCAGCATCCGTCCTTCGGCCAGCAGTTCCCCCGTCGCCGCCGGCTCCGATGTTTCCCACCGCCTCTGCCAGTCGGCCAGCGCGGCCATGGCCTCCCGGGGTGGGATGGCCACGGGCTCCGGGACGATGGCCGGGACCGGCAGACGTCCGCCCGGGAGTTCGGAGACGGACCGGGCCGCCCCGGCCTCGGACGTGGGAAGGGGTGCAACTCGGGGCGGAGGAGCGAACCCCCGGTGCAGGGCCGAAATCAGCCCGAGCAGGAGTGCTGCGGGAACGACGATGAAGCGCGCGATTTTCACAAGTACAGCGGTCGTGGTTGCCGTGGTCGACCACGGCCATGGCGGGCGCTCGCGAGAGCTCCCGGCTACGCTGTACTATGCAATTATTCGTCCACCGTTTGCCTCCCGGCGTCGAAATCCTCTGCCACCCTCGCCGCGCTCCCCATCGACCCCCGCCGAAAGGTCGAATCCATGCCCGGCGCCGGGTTGGGTTGGGTTCAGGGGATCAACTCCCACCAGGGTTCGATCCAGCCGTATCGTGTCGTCGTGCACGGCCTCGTCGACGCTGCACCAACCCAAAGCCGCCGAATGCGAACTCGAAAAGGGGACAGCCTTTCCGCCCCTTAACCGTGTCCCGATTTGCGAATCGCGCCCAGACCGGTCGCGGAAGACTCGGGTGCGGTGAAAACGCCGCGCCTGGCGTCTTCGGCCACGATCGGTCTTTCCCATGAATCCCCCCAGTCATCGGAGTTCCCCGTCCTGCGTCCCCGGCGCCGCCAGTGTCGGTATCCCGGGCAGGACGGTTGCCGGCGGATGGCGTGCGGCCGGCCTCCGGCTGGCTCTGACCCTGCTGGTCGCGGTGACCACGCAGGCGGCGGACGAGCCCCCGCGACTGCTGTTCGCGGGGCCCCGGGTGGGGCACTACGCGTTTGCCTGGAGCGGCGCCGGGGATATCACGACCTTGGAGTTCCAGCTCAAGAACCCCGGCGGCGACACGCAGGTTCTGCTGTCGGGGACGTCGGCGGTCGACGGCACCAACCGGGTCCTTTTTCCCACGAGCGGCACATATCAGTTCATCCGGCACGAGGTGCGGAGCTGGCCCAGCATCTCGGTCCCCGGGCTGATGATCACGACGCACGCGTACATCGTGCATGCCACCACGAACGTGGACCTCCTGACGCCGCAGGCCATGGTGGGCTCGCCGTGTTGGGACGAGACCTTCGACTCCGACCGGGTGACGGGGGTGAACGTGAGCCTGACGGACGGACGGACGCTCACCTTGAACAACATGACGGTCCTGGGAGACCTGCGGGTGGGGGGAACGGGAGCCGGAGAGCTCCACGGCACGCTGACGGTGGCCGGGGGCACCGTTCACGGGGACATTTCCACCGGGGTGAACGCGTTCCAGATGGAGGGCACCCAGGTGAACGGCACGGCGGGAGGCCACGCCAACCGGGTCTCGTTCCAGCGAGTGAAGGCGAAGGGCATGATCAACCCGAGCGGGGACGAGCGCAGCGTCGTCCTGGTGGAACAATGCGAGGCCGCGACGCTCGGCGTGTACGGAGGGATGGTGCGGGTGGAGCGCACGCGCCTGACCGGCACCCCGGGACTGTCGCGGGCGGTGGGGAAGACCGTTTCGGTCGAAGGCTGCTACTTTCGGGCGGACGCGGATTGCACGGCGACCGAGTTGCTGCGGCTTTCGGGCAACGACTTCTACGGGGACTGCGGGGTGGATGCCCCTCCCGGCACGCTGTTCGTGGTGAACAACGTGATGGCGGGGACGTTCCGATACAACCGCGGGGATCTGAAGGGAACCGAGACGCTGGCGATCACCGGCAACAGCTTCCTGAATCGGGAGGCCGCGGTGCTCGGCCCGATCGAGGGCGGCAACCTCAACCTCTTCCGCAAGTACCGGCTCGACGGCAACTACTGGGGGGATCCTTCCGGACCTTCCCTCGGCCCGAATCCCGGCGGGAACTGGCTCGGACCGGTCCGGGGCGCGTGCACGGCACTCGCGCTGGACACGACCTGGCTGGCCGCCGGCTCCGAGAGCGTCAGCGGCCTGGCCGACGCCGACCTGGAGCCGGACTTGTGGGTGAACGACGTCCGCTACGGGCAGAACGTGTTCTCGTCCGATTACGAGTTCGCACGCGCGGGCCGGCGTACCTTGCTGAGTTTCGATCTGCGCACGGCACTGGGCAGCCGCCCGGTGGACGACCTCTTTCTGCAGGTCGGACCGGAAATCGTGCCCCCGGTGTCCCCGGGTCACGTGGCCCGCCGGCGGTATCCGGCGGGGGACGGCGCGCGGACGCTCGACTTCATTCTTCCGGCCCGGCCCGGCGCCGAGATTGCCTTCACCCTCAACCAGCGACGGCCCGACGGTACCGTCGTCCCCTTCTACCGGGGAGGCTACCGGCAACGAGGTGCGCCGGCCCGCCCGCTGCGGATCGGGCTGAAGCTGATGACCATCCAGGCCTGGGGCTACGCGCGGAAGTTCAGCGAGGTAACCCGGCCCGATCAGGACACGAGCACGGTCAGCCAGGACCGGCTGACCACCGCGATGGCCGCGTTGCTGCCCCTGCGCAAGCGGGAGGACATCCGCATCGAAATGCTCCCCTCGGCGGAGTATTCGCCTCTCGTGACCGGGCTGCTCCCCTTGCGGCACAATGCGCTGTACTTCGGCCTGGCCCGGCAATTGCAGACCGAGTTGGACCGGGAGAACGCGGCCCGGACGCTGGCCGGTCGCCAGCCGCTCGATTTCCTGCTGGCGGTGGTGCCCCTGGGCAACCTCAGCGCCAACACCGGTTCCACCGGGTTCAACCACAGCTGGTATCCGCGCATCGCCGTCATCGAGGAGACGGAACCCGAGGCCGCCATCCATGAGTTCGGCCATGCCTTCGGGCTGTATCGCACTGAGCAGTACAACCTGCCGACCGGTTGGCAGGAGGCGGACGGCTTTGAAATCTACGTGGACAACTCGGCCGGCGCTCGCGTGTGGGGCGCGTCGCTGTTCGTTCCCGATGAAGGCTTGTCCTACCGGCCGGTGGCCACCGGCATCCGGCACTGCCCCGTCGGCGTCTTCTCGGGCCTCCGGGACGTCATGGGGGCCATCGCCGCCGACGGGATCCTCCCCGGCACCCACCGGCATTACACGGAGGGACTCTACGGGTGGCTGGGCGAAGGCGCCGCAGGCGACGCGGGGCCGTCCGCGTCCCGCCTTGCCGGAGCGGTCGGAGGACCGGCGTCCGGCACCCGCCGGATCGTGTTGGAAGCCCTGGTCCAACCGCTGGAGGTGGAGGGGAGATTCTATCACCAGTTCGTGCGGGGGACGACGGCGTGCCGGGTGGCGCCGCCGGACCAGGGCCTGACCACCGGGGGAGCCCGACTCGGTCTCCGGCTGCGAGCCGTGGATGCCGCCGGGAGGCAGGTGGGACAGTGGGAATGCCTGCGACCTGACCGGGCCGAGCCGGAGATCTTCAAATGGTCCCAAACCTTCGATGTCCCCGAGGCCGCCGTCCGGTATGAACTCGAATCATCCTACTGGGCGACGGAGTTCCTGGCCCCGATCCCGGGCGAGTGGCCACCGCAACTGAAGGTGACGTCCGGAGCTGCGGACGACGGCACGTTGGGCGCGTACGCCGATCTGGAGTTCGGACTGGCGGGCGAGCCGCCCCTCGGGCGCCCGCTGGGACTCACCCTGCTGGTCAGCTCGGACGAGGGCGGTTCCTGGCGGTATCAGGGCGACTTCGATGGCCTGACCTCGGCGCGAATCTGGCGGGACGGCCTGCCGGTGACCGGGGCGCTGCGCTTCAAGCTGGTCGTCTCGGACGGGTTCCGAACCTGGGAGAGTGTGGCGGGTCCGTACCGAAGGGCGCCGGGCGCGTTCGCGGTCGACGTCACCCAACCGTGGGCGGGCGCCGTCGCGACGGCGGGCACTGCCTGGACCCTGGCCGCCCGCATCAGCGGCCTGTCGGAGCTGCCGGCGGTCCAGTGGACTTCGTCCGTGGACGGCTTCCTGGGGGCGGGCGGGATCCTGGCGGGGATCAGGCTCGGCGAAGGGGACCATCTCCTCACCTGCACGGCGACGAGTGCGGACGGGAGTACGCAGGCCGCCACGCGGGAGGTCACGGTGCTTCCGGACAACGTCACCCACGTGGACTGGCAGGTCGACGGCGACGCCCTGTCGCTGGCCGTCGCCGGCGAGGATCCCGTGCTGGGCCGGGTGATACGACCCCGGACCGGGCGGAGCTGCGAGGCCACCGTGACCCTCCGCAGTCCGGGCGTCGCGGCCGCGGGCCTGGGTCGACTCTATTACCAGCCTCCCGGCGAACCGGAGTTGATGCTGGCCGAACGGGCCCTGAGCCTGGCGCCGCTCGAAACCGCAAGTCTCGCGGGCACGTTCGTCCCGACGTCCCGAGGGATACACCGGCTGCGGGCGGAGGTGTGGCATGTGGTTCCCGAAACGCTCACGGAAACCAACCGGGCGAACAACCAGTGGACGTGGGCCTTTACCAACCTGCCGCCCGTGGCGCCGGGGGTGACGCTGCAAACCGCCGCCGGCGAAGCCGTCGCCTTCGCGTTGCCGGGGTTTGACCCGGATGGCGACCCGTTGGAGCCCGAAATCACCGGGTTGCCGGTGCACGGACACATCAGCGGCACGCTTCCCGACGTGATCTACACGCCCGACACGAATTTCGCGGGGACGGATTCCCTGACGTTCCGCGTCTCCGACGGGCTCCAGTGGTCCGCGCCCACCACGGCGCGCATCACGGTCCGCCCCGCCGGGCCGTCGGTGCCGCGAGCGATGACCGTCACCGGCCAGGAAGGCCAACCGCTCCGCTACGCCATCCCGGCGAGCGGGACGAACCTGGGTTTCAGCGCGCCCATGCTGCCCATCCTCTTCAACGGACTGTCGCTCGACGCGAAGACCGGCGTGCTGACCGGCGTCCCGTCCTACGCGCACGCCGAGGGCGTGACGGTGACCGTCACCAATGCCGCCGGGCGGGTCCAGGGCCAGCTGAAGATCACGATCCTGGCCAACGCCGTCGCGCCCGAGATCACCAGCGCGTCCGAGGCGTTCGGCGCCGCGGGCTCGGCGTTTGCATACCAGATCCAAGCCGGGAACGGACCGCAGCGCTATCTCGCGTCCGGTCTGCCCCCCGACCTGTTCCTGAACGAGTTCACGGGTGTGATCGGCGGAACGCCGCTGAACTCCGGCGTGTACCAGGTCGGCCTCGCCGCCAGCAACAGCTTCGGGCTCGGCGCGAAAACCCTGACCCTGACGGTGGCCAGTTCGGGCCAGCCGCCGTCGTTCGCGCGCTTGCTCGACACGAGCGCGGAGCTCGGGAAGCCCTTCGTGTACGACCTCGCCCGATTCTGCGCCAACGACCCCGTGCACTGGGAGATCAAGGAACTGCCGCCCGGGCTTTCGCTGGCGCCGGCCACCGGAACGATCAGCGGCACGCCGTTGGCGGCTGGCTTCTACAGCCCCACCGTGACGGTGCGCAACGGGGTGGGGCAGACCTCCGTGCAGTTCGTGTTCGCGGTGCCGACGCCGCCCGGCCTGCCGGTCCTCGTCCCTCCCGGGGCCTTGAGCGGCACGGTGGGGCGTGCCTTCCAATACCGCATCCAGGCGTCCGGGGGGCCCACCCGCTACGGCGCCACCGGGCTCCCGGCGAATCTGGTCGTCGACCCGCAAAGCGGCTGGATCTCCGGACAGCCGACCGTGTCCGGGCGCTTCCGCGCGCTCCTGACGGCCAGCAACGCCGCCGGGCAGGGAGGCGCCGAGGTCATCCTGGAAATCCTGCCCAATCCCGCGGCTCCCCTGATCGGGGCCGCCGCCTTTGGCGCGGAGAACCTCGGGGCCGCGTTCGACTTCCTGCCCATCGTCCTGAACGGCGCTGGAGGCTTCACGGCAACCGGCCTGCCCGCGGGTCTGACCGTGGACCGCGCGACCGGGCGGATCACCGGACGCTTCGAAAAGGCGGGGCGGTACGTGGTGGGGCTGGCCGCGACGAATGCCTTTGGGCCGGGGGCGGCCCAGGTCCATCTGCGGGTGGTTCCGAACCTTGCCGGGTGGCTCGCCGTGGCGGGGTTGACGGGCGAGTCGGCCCTTCCCTCCGCCGACCCCGATCGGGATGGCGAGCCCAACCTGGTGGAGTATGCCTTCGACTCCGACGCCACGGTGCCGCTGAGCGAACCGCTCCTGCGCCTGGAACCGGATGCGAACGGCCACCCCGTCCTCGTCTACCGGGCGTGGAGCGGGAGCGTGGGCAACCTGTTCGCCGACTATGAAGCCGGTGGCATCCGCTATGAGGTCGAAACCGCAGCCGCGGTGACCGGGCCGTGGGCGAAGAACGTGGACGCCTTCGATGCGAGGTTCGGCCTCCTGGAGGCCACGGATGGCACCTGGCAACTGGCCCTGCCCCTGCGATCCGGTGCCGGGGAGCGGAGCCGGTTCGTCCGGCTGCGCGTCAGCCAGTCATCGCCCTGAGACACGCTGAGACAGGCTCCGAGGCACCGCTCGACCGGAAGCGACTCCCGCAGTCGTCCGAGCCCGCCGATGGGCTGCGTGTCCCTCTCCCCAGGGTTCACCGGGAGCTCTCGATGAAACGATCCCAGGCCTCGATGCCGAGCCGGCGGACCAGTTTTTCCATCCGAGGCTGGTTGAGCTCGTCCGGGGTCATGGTGATGCGAAGCACATCGGCCGTCGCCGAGGCCACGCGAATGGTGGCCGTCCGGGTCTTGGCGGCGGTGAAGTAGGCCATTTCCCCGAAGACACGGTAACCTTCGATGGTCCCCACGACGGCGCCGCCTCTCAACACCTCGAGCCGCCCGTCCACCAGGATGCAGAAGGTCGAATCCAGCGGAGTGGCCTCGACGTAGACGGTCGCCGCACGGGTCAGGGACACCGCGGTGCCCCGGTACAGCAGCAGGGGGACGAACGCCTCGGCCTCGAGACCTTGGACTTCGGTACACGCCTCCACGGCGGCTTTCACAAGGTTGAAATTCATGGACGACGGATATGGCCACGCTGCGTCCCTGTCCATGAAGAAGTTGCGCATCCGACCCCCGCGGCATCGGTGGTCCCGCGCCGGTCCACTTCCCGCGGCCCGTGGCGGTGGAGCGCGCGGCACCCTCCCTCAGACGGGCTCTCAGGAGGCAGGACCGCGACGCCGTGGGACGCGACGCAAGGCGACCATCGCGAGCAGGCCCGCCGTCACCGTGCCGTAGACCGACGGCTCCGGAATGGCGCTGAAGGAAACGCTGTCGACGGCGACCAATCCGCTGTTGCCGAGCAGCCCGCCGTGCATGAACTCGACCTGGTACGAACCCGCACCCGGAATCGCGACCCCGAGATCCCGGGGAACCCAGGCGGCCGCGCCGCTGGTGAAGAAGTCGCCGGTGGCCACGGTCGTGGCCGAACCGGTTTCGCGGACGTTCACGGTGTAGCCGAGGGCGGCGGTGCCGGCCTGGTTCTCGTACCAGACCAGGGAGTAGTCCCCGGCGGCGGGCACGTTGACGGTCTGGTACATGCCGTCACCGGGCGCCGGGCCAAAGCCCAGCGGGAAGATGTATTGATTCCCGGAGTGGGCCACCGGCTCGCCGGCCAGGCTGCCGTCGTTGTGGGTGAACCGCCCGCCGGCACCCAGGTCGAGCCAGCCGTCGGGGTTGCTTTCGTCGCCGCCGTTGCCACCGGACGGGGACTCGAAGTCGCCGTTCACGATGTATTGTTGCGCGGCGGTGGCCTGGGGAAAGGCGGCGAGCAGGACCCATGGCAGGGCCAGAATGCCCAGGGCTGCGGTCGGGTGAAGTCGGATGGAAGGTCGGAAGGTGCCGGTTTGGGAGCTCATGGTGGTGGTGGAGGCGCCGCGCGGAGTGGACGGCCCATGAGCTATTGGGGAAGGAACCCGGCAAAGGTTACGGCATTTCGTGGCGTTCGTGCCGGGGCGTCCCCGGTGGGGAGGCGGTCCCCCCGAACAAGGCGGACGACGCTCCGGTCGGGATCTCCATCGCTTATCGCTTCGCGAGGATCTGGACGAGGTGGCGGATCTCCCCCTCCACTTCCGAGGGGTCGGCGACGGTCATCGCGATTTCCTGGCGCAGGACCCTGCCGAACTCCCGTCGAAGCCGGTGGGCGGCGACCTTGGTGGCCCCCTCGCTGAGGCCGACGGCGTCTCCGATCTGGCGGAGAGTCCCCCCGACGTCGCCGCCGGTCAGGAGCGGCTCGAGGGCGGCATAGACGGCACCCTGGCCCTTCTCGGTGTAGCGGGCGCGGAGGCGGGCCAGAACCTTCGCCAGCACGGCATGGGCCCAGGTCCGCTCGTAGAGCAGCTCCGGATTCGTGGCATCCGCGGGCTCGACGAGATACCGGGACTCCGCCGTGTCGTCGTCCAGGGAGATCGGGATCTCGCCCCCGCCGCGCCGTTGCGCCCGCGCGCGCTTGCGTTCGTCGGACAGGTAGTTCCGCAGCGTCCCCAACAGAAAGCTCCGGAACCGGACGTCCCGGGCTTCGAGCCCCTCGAGCCGGCGCTTCTCGATCAGGCGCGAAAAGAACTCCTGAGTGAGGTCCTGGGCATCGGCGGGCTTTCGTCCGGTGCGGCGCAGGTAGGAATAGATGGGATACCAGTAGCTCCGGCACAGCTGGGCCAGCGCGAGCCGGGCCTCCGTGGCCCCCTCCGGCCCGGCGCCCGCCGCGCGCACGACGGACCAGTGGGTCGTGGAGAAGTTCGGACTCCGCTCGACACCCGGAGGCGGTGGTTCACCGGTGGACATCTCCCGGCAGGATGACCATGCGCGCTGCCCGGGAAAGCCGGAATCGAGGCGGTGCGGAGGCCGAGGCCGAGGCGATTTCAACGCTTCTCGGCGGCGGGCGGCGCCTGGAACGGAGCCTGGCCAACGGGGGCCCCCCCGGCCTCCGTCGGGTTCGGTCCGGCCCGCCAGAACTGGAAGCTGCGGTGGACCTCGTACGGATTCCACGCCATGAGCACCTGGCCGTCCGGGGAGAACGCCACGAAGGCCTTGTACCGTTCCGCCTCGAGGAGACCCATCTCGCGGTGGGTGGCCACGCTCCAGAGCTGAATCCAGCGGTTCCCGGAGATGACCGCGACGGTGAGGCCGTCGGGCGAAAACACGACCCCCGAGGCACCCTCGATATGGTCGGGGAACACCGCCACCTGTCGGCCCGAGGTCACCTCCCAGAGCACGACCCGGTCATCCATGCCGGCGGAGGCCATCAGGCGACCGTCCGGGGAGAACGCGACGCTGCGGGTGCCCAGGGGGTCATGCAAGAGGAGACGGTGCCGCTGGAAGCCCTCGGTGAAGAGCTCCACCGTCGCGGCCGACATGTTCGCGACCCCCAGGGATTCCCCGTCCGGTGAAAAGGTGAGGTGCACGTCGCCCACGTGCGCGAGCTCGAGCTTCGAACGAAGCCGACCCGAGTGCAGGTCCCAGACCTCCACGTCGCGCCCTCCACGCCTCACGGCCAGCCAGCGTCCGTCCCGGGAAACGGCGACCGCGCCGTACGGGTCGACGGCGGGAATGGCCGCCCGGTAGCCGCCGCCTCTCGGCACCGGAGCCCCCTCCAGCGGAACGGTGGCGACGCCCTGACGCGACAGAACGTCCAGGGTCCGTCCGTCCGGGCCGAACGCGATGGGCAGGTCGGCCTCGGGGATGCGTCGTTCCATGCGGCCGCTGGCGACCCGGATCAACCCGACCTGGTTTCCGCCGATGCCGAACCCCACCCAGGCCCCGTCCGGCGACCAGACCGGGGTGCCGAGCAGGTGGGTGTACGGTTCTCCGGTATTGGCGCGTTGATCTTCCGGGACGCGCCAGACCAGCAGGTTCCCGAGCTTGTCGCCGCTGACGACGCGGGTGCCATCGGGAGAGAAGACGACAGTCCAGACCTCCTGCTCGTGACCCAACAGGGTCTGGCGAAGGGTCCCGGTCGTGGCATCCCAGATCTTCACGGTGCGATCCGAATTGGCCGTCGCCACTCGCCGGCGGTCCGGCGAGAAGGCGGCATGCCACGTGGTCAGGCGGTGGCCGACCAGCTGGCCCAGGCGTCGTCCGGTGGCGCGATTCCAGAGCACGACCTCCCCATCCACGTTCGACGAGATCAACGGAAGCTCCCCGCCGCCGGCGGCCAGGCAGATCACGTCCCCGGTGTTCGGAACCGTCCATTGGAAACTGCCATCCACGACGTTCCGCGCCGAGATCCGATGCTGCCAGCCGCTCACGAAGATCGTCTGCCCGTCGTCCGACCAGGCCAGGTTGGAGCCCGCGTCCGGCCAGGTGGCGACGGTCTTTCGGGTCTCGGCATCCCAAAGCTCGAGGCGTCCGGGATTCCCCGCGGTGATCGCGTCCCCTTCGATCAGGGCAAGAATGGGTTTCGACGGCGCGAACTGGGCGACGTACCACCGGCCCGGAATCCGGGCCACCTCCCGCATCGTCGCGATCTCGTAGACGATGGCCGCGTCCCGGAACCGGCTGGCCGCGAGCCACCGACCGTCCGGGGAAACCGAGACATAGGAGAGGAAGCTCTCGGGCGGCGACACCTGGACCTCCGCCCGCAGGGCGAGCGAGGGGAACTCCCGGATCTGGAGGGTCGTCCCATGATCGGCCGTGACCACGGCGTCGTCCCCGGGGATGAAGACGATGTCCTGCACGCCGTTGGTGAGGGCCCAAACGCGGAATTCCTCCTGACCCCGGGCCATCCGCTGGTACAGGCCCCACTCGAGTTTCCATCACCGAAGCGCCCACGAAGGGGGCCCGACCGGTGAGCAGATGGAACAGGATTCCCCCCAGCCCGTAGACGTCGTTGGCGGGTCCCGGCGGGTGGCGACGGGCGTCCGCCTGCTCCGGCGGCATGAAGTTCGGTGAACCCAGGACCTCTCCCGTCACGGTCAGCCCCTCCGGACGATCGATGGACCGTGCCAGGCCGAAGTCCGTGATCCGGGGATTGCCTTCCCGATCCAGCAGGATGTTGGACGGCTTGAGGTCCCGGTGGAGGATTCCCTGGCGGTGGGCGTACTCGATGCCCTGCGCGATCGTCGCCACGATCCCCGCCGCCCGCTGCACGCCCACCGGCCCGCGCTGCACGAGCGACGCCAGATCGCCGCCCTCCACGAAATCCATCGAGAAGTAGGGGCGCCCCTCGTGCTCCCCGGCCTCGTAGATTCGGACAATGTTGGGATGCTGGAGTCTCGCGATGGCGGACGCCTCGACGCGAAACCGCTCGGCCTGGTCGGCACTCGCCCATTCCCCGCCGAGAACCATCTTGATGGCAACCTCGCGGCCGAGTCGGTTCTGTCGCGCCCGGTACACCACCCCCATGCCGCCACGCGCGATCTCGCCCAGGATTTGATAATCACCCACCTGCCCGGGCGTCGGGCCGGCTGCCACGGTTAGCTCCAGATCCGGCAGCGTCTCGTCGTTCGTGCCGGCAGCCGCAGGTTCGACCTCCTTCCCCAGCCCGAGTCCCATGAGGCAACCGGGACACAGCGACGCGGGAGCGCCCGCGGGAATCGGTACCCCGCATTCCGGACAAGTACGCTCGGTGGACATAACGACGAGGATCGGGCGGGAGACATGCGAGGATCCCGGTTGGCAGACTCCATGCCAGCCCAAACAACCAGGGCCTCCGCATCGGGGGTGCACGACGGGATGGCCGTTCTCCGGCGGCTTCGACACGGACGGTGGCGCCGTCGGAGGCGCCTACAGGGGTGCCACGTGGCCGTCCATGAAGACGACGTTCTTGCCAGGTCTGAGCGGACGCGGGTGGACGGGGTCGTAATCGAGAAGGAGCGGCGTGGTTTCCGGAGGAAGCGACAGGACGAAGTTGGTGATCCCACCGTCCGGGTTCCCCGGCTGCAGAAGAAGGAAGGCGCCGTCCGTTCGGGTTTCATCCATGCGCCGTCCGTTCAGTTCGGCATTCCATTCGTAACTGGATCCTTCGGCGGCGAACCGGCCCCCATCGTCGGAAGGGCATCGGAACACGGCCGCCGCGGTGGCGTTGGTGCCGGCGGTGCCGCCGACGTACGTGGCCAGGACATCGCGGATCCGGGGCAGGGGGTGGCGCGGATCGACGGGTTGCGTGGGAAGAATCTCCGCGCTCGGCAGGTGGTCCTGGTGATCGTCGGCATAGACCCGGGTGGCGATTCCGAGCTGCCGGAGATGGTTCAGGCAGGCCGCATGGGCGGCCCGGGCCTTGCCCCGGCCCAAGGCGGGCAGGAGCAGGCCCGCCAGGATGGCGATGATGGCGATCGCCAACAGCAGTTCGACGAGCGTGAAGGCGCGGCCAGCGCCAGGGGACCGGAGGGCCGTGGCCGCGGGGCGGCGCACCTCTGTGCGGGGGATCGACGGTCGAGCGCAGGGTTGCATGGGATGGGTCATTCTCGGTGATCGATGAGCGGTGGTTTCGCGGGGACTCCTCATCCTCCGGGGCCATGCCCCTTCCGCGCGAACTCGACCCGTTGTTCCGGAGTGAAATCCAGGAACAACCGGTTCGGCTCCGGCGGGCGCGGGTCCGGTCGCCGAACGGAGTTCGTTCCCCCCGGAGGCACCCCGGAACCGGCGCCCGCGTTCGATCCGGGGAGCGCGCGGATCCGGTCGGGCCCGGGTGGGTCCGTCGGCAAGTCGGAACCGAACTTCATGCCCGACTGCCCGACCGCGTGGGTGCGCCCGGACGACCGGGCGAACCACCACCATCCGCCGGCGGCGAGCACCACCGCCATCGCAAGGAGGAAGTGTTTCCTGTTCATCTGCCGTTGGGTTGAAGCTTCCAGATCACCTTCGTCACGGCATCCTGCGCCGCCGGGGCAAGGCTGGCGCGCGGTTTGGAACGAAGGCGGGAAATCGCGGCGCGAACCGCCGGCCGCCGGGAACGAACCGCGTCCCGCCCGGCTCGGAAGCACGCCCGGGACCGCGCTCGGGCTCCAACCACGTCGGCGCCGACCGAAGAGGACGCGGGGGTTGAGCCGGTGCGGGTCGTCCCGCGCGCGGGAGGGGGATCCGGGGCTCTACCGGAATTCCAGCAGGTGCTGGATCTCGCGAATCGGGCGGGTGGTGGGATAGCTCTTCCCGCTCTTCAGCACGACCAGGTTCTCGCCCTTGAACATGGGTTGAAGTTCCCGGATTTGATCGATGTTGACGATGACCGAGCGGCTGATGCGCAGAAACCGATGCGCGGGAAGTTGGGATTCCAGCGAGCTCATGGTCTCGCGCAACGCGTGATCCTCCCTGCCGGCATGCACGACGGCGTACTTGCCCGCGGCCTCGATGGCCTGGATCTGATCCAATTCGACGAACCGGACCTTGCCCGGAGTTTTGACGGCGAGGCGCGTGAGCTGGCTGCCGGGTGCCGGCGGCTGACCCAGAAGCGCCAGAAGTCCGCGGGCCGCGACGCCGGCGCGTTGGTCGGCGAGGAGATCCCGCGCCCGCCGGACCGCCTCCTTGAACCGGGTCGGCTTGAAGGGCTTCAGCAGGTAGTCCAAAGCATGGGCCTCGAACGCCCGCAGCGCGTGCCGGTCATGGGCCGTCGTGAAAATCACGACCGGCAGCAACGCCGGCGGCACCCGCCGCAACACTTCGAACCCGTCCATGTCCGGCATCTGCACGTCCAGAAACACCAAGTCCGGCTGGGCGGACTGGATCCGGTCCACCGCCTCGAAGCCATCGGCGCTCTCGCCGGCGACCTGCACGTCGGGTTCCTCGGCCAGCAGCAGGCGGATGCGCTGCCGCGCCAGCGCTTCGTCGTCCACGATGAGCGCCTGGATCTTCATGCGGACGGTCCCTCGGACGGCTCGCTGGAGGCCCTGGGCGCGGGCACCGGCTCGAAGTGCAGGGGGAGGCGGATATCGACGCGGCATCCCTCGGGCTCGACCCTTCCCAGGGAGAAGCTCTGTTCCTCTCCGTAGAGTCCCCGCAGTCTGGCCCGGGTGTTGGCCAGACCGATCCCGGGTCGTCCGGCGGCGCCGAGCTCCCCGGACGGCAAGCCCCGGCCGTTGTCGCGGACGACCAGGTGCAGACGGTCGTTTTCCCTCTCCGCCTCGATGCAGATCAGCCCCGGACCTCGCCGCGGCTCGATGCCGTGGCGAACGGCGTTCTCCACCAGCGGTTGAAGCAGGAGCGCCGGAACCAGGGCCCTCCCGAGTTCCCCGGGAACACGTTGCTCCAGCTGGAGGCGATCGCCGAAACGCTTCTGCTCGATGCCGATGTAGCCCCCGATGAACTCCAGCTCCTCCGCCAGGGGAATCTCCTCCTCCATCGAGTACAGGGAGCGGCGCAGCAACTCGCTCAGGTCGCCCAGCATCTCATCCGCCGCCCGCGGGTTGACGTACACCAGGGTGGCGACGGAGTTGAGCGTGTTGAAGAGGAAGTGCGGGTTGATCTGCATGCGCAACGCCTGCAGTTGCGCGCGCGCGAACCTCGCCTCCAGTTCGGCCGCGCGCCGTTCCCGCTCCTGCGATCGCCGGTGGTAGGTGATGGCCTGGCAAACACCCAGCAAGGACCCGTACACCAGAACGTCCAAGGCCGCCCGGAGCCCCAGGAACACGCCCGCCGCACTGGGTGGGCCCACCAGATCCAGCGAGCGGCGGGGCGGGGCTGAAGGAGGTGGCAGGCGGTCGCCCGGACTCCCTCCCTCCGGCCCCTTCGACCCCGGATACGGCGGAGGCCCCGGCGCCTCCGAACGTGGCGGGGCGGGGAAGACCCGCGCCGCGGCGCGAAAGGCGGCCCGGTTGGTGCCCACGATCAGGAGGCTCGCCAGCACGTGCAGACCCACGTTCCGCAGGAGATTCCTCCGCTCCAAGGGAAAGCGGAAGGCCAGCCAGGCCGTCGCGGGGAGGAACAACAGCCACAGCGCCCAGAACGAGGCCCCGAAGCTCGCCGCCTCGGGCCATGAAAGTCGGCTGGTCAACGCGAGGGGAGCCGCGAAGAGCAGCACCAGCGCCCCCCACAGTCCCAGTGCCGCGGCCAGCAACGCCACGTTGCGAGCCATGGGTCGGTGGCTGCTCGTCCGGCTCGCTTCGCGGTGGAGGGGTTCCAAGACCGGCCCAGCAAACCGGGCAGCATCCGCCGGGTCAAATCGGGACTGGTTGCCCCGAACCCCGCCGCCGAAAACCGGGCAATGGGGTCAAACATCGACATTTGACATTTCGATGCGGAATCCACGTCCGCCGTCCCGTCTGTCCTGCCGGAGATCCGGGGTTCGGCCCCGGAAGATGCGATGTCCACGTGGGACCGCGCTCGGTCTTTAGGTGACCGGGGAGCCCCGCCGCCAGCCCGCAGCCAACCCGAGGGCGAGAGTCAACAGGAGGCCCAGTCCGACCGCCGGCAGAAGTCCGATCGCCAGATTCAGGGGCACGTTGGGGGCGACCGGGCGCAGCCCGGGCTCCGCAAGGTCGACGATCCGGACGGGATGGTCCGGGCTCGTGGTCGCGCGGCGGCGGCGGTATTCCTCGGCCACCCGGTTGGCCACCTCGGCGCCGAGCGCTGCGTCCTGGAAATAGCTCCGGATCTCCACCAACCGCGTGAGTCGGATTCGACGCACCTCGAGGTGCCTGCGCAGGATTTCCGCGGCCAACGACGGATCGAGCGGCGTGTCCGCCCGGTTCTGCCCAGCCAGACGGACTGGTAGATTCAAGTCCCGGCCCACGGCCAGCAGGGCGTCGTGTGCCAGGATGCGCTCCGACTCGACCTGTAGTTGAAAGGGGTCGACGGCGGCGAGGTCCGGTTGCTCCCACAACGGGATGGCGGCGGGCGCGGAAGGGATCTGAAGCCGGGACGAGGCCAGGTAGATCCGCGGCTGAAGCGACGTCACCGTGATCACACCGAGATACACGAGCAGGAAGGTCACCCCACCGGCCCACCGGGCCGGTCGGGCCGGACGGAAGGAGTGCCGCTCCTCCCAGTAGGCACCTGGGAGCGTCGACAGCAGGTCGATGAGGGCGCGCGCTCTCCAGGCCATTCGGGCTCCAGGGCCGGGGCAATCCCGGAGTCGATCGCGGAACACCTGCACCATGCCGGCTTCGAACCTTGCCCGGTGGGCCCGGGGATAGAGGCGCACCAGGCGCGCATAAAGCCGGACGAACCGCGGATCTTCGGGTCGGGAGGTGTTCATGATGGGAGGCGTGAAGGCGGGAGCAGCAAGGGTGAGGGTGAGGGACCGGGGCTGGCGTCAGGCGGCGGAAGGTGCCTGGAGAAGGCCCTTCCGCCGGGCGGCACGCACCAGCCTCTCCAATCGTCGGGACTCCGCGACCGCGACCCCCTGTCCCAGGGCGGTGAGCCGGTAGTAGCGCCGGCGTTCGTCGTCGAGTTCGGGGTCCGGGCGTTCGTCGTGTTCCTCGACGAGCCCGGAATCCAGCAGTCGCTTCAGCGTTCCGTACAGCGTACCCGGGCCCATCGTGATCCCGCCCCCGGTGGTCTCCGTCACCGCCTGCATGATCGCGTAGCCGTGGCGTTCACCGTCGGCCAGGGCCAGCAACACGTGGAACACCGCCGGCGTCAGCGGGAGGAAGTCGCCTGGATCGGTCGGGGAGATCGAGGCCGTCGGGCGGGTGCGTCGGCTGGAGGTGGACATGATCGGAAGGCCGGTCGCGCGTCACGTGGATACAACGCCCGTGGATATATCCGTTGCGGATATAAGTGTCAAGACTCCGCCGGGTCGATTCCCACGCCCCCGCCCCCGCGTCGGCGATCAATACGGAGCTTCGATGGCCTCGAAATGCATCGGGTTGAAATCGTGCAGCAGCCTCGGGTTCCCCGCGCCGGACGCCCGGTCGAACGATGCCCGGAACAGGCAGCCTCCGGACGCCCAGACCAGCGACTCGCCGTCGACGTCCGCCCATTCCCAGTCGGGATGCGCGATCACCGTTCCGGTCGATTCGTGGTGCAACTCGTGCTCGTCCCAGTAGCAACCCTTGCCTGCCGGGGCGCCCACCTGGGCGTGGGCGATCTTCCGAAGGACCCAGCCGTGCGCGAGCGGGCGGTCGAAGACCGTGCAGACGCACTTGCTCGGGCCTTTGCGGAAGACCACGGCAACCGGCGCTTCGCGCGCCATAACCACGTGGAGCCGGGCGGGAAATGACCGGACCATGACACGCCGAGTCTTTGCCGCCGGGCGAACCGGCGCAATCCCGCCAACTTCGTCCATCGCCCATCGTCCATCGCACCTGGTCCGTCCGTCCGACGCGCGGAGGACCGGACCCTGGTCGGACCCCTGTTTGGGCAGGGGCCCCGATCCTGCTACTTCTTCTCGGCGTCGAGCTTGGCCTTCTCCAGCTCGGCCCTGGCGTCGGCCTTCTTCTTGTCGGCATCCAGTTGCGCCTGGGAGGAGGCCCTCTTGGCGTCGATGGTCGCCTTCTCGACCAGCGCATCCGCGTCCGCCTTCTCCTTCTGAGCCTTCGCGGCGACGTCCACGGCGTCCTTGCGAGTGTCGATGGCCGACTTCGTGACATCCGTCTGGGTGTCGATGGCCTGTTTCCTTTGGTCGCACCCCACCAGGAGGGCTGCGGCAACCGCCAGCAATGCAAATGTTCCGTGTTTCATGATCATCCCTTCCGGGTGTTCTGCCGATGCTGCCTTCGAAGCCGCCCGACGAGCGGGAATCGCCGACGATCCCCTTCGCGAGCCGCATCGAGGGCCATTAGTTTCGGCAGCAGACTGCACGCCGTGCCCCGACTCCGCCATGGGGTAAACCCCCACCTTGTCCCCTCCTGGCGTGTTCCGCGCCACCGCGCACGGCCCCCGACGGTTCCGTGACGATCGCCCAACCGGCGAGCGGAGCGTTGCGGGTCCCCGCCATTGCGAGGAAGGGCACGCCGGCACTCGCCTGCATGACCGCGCAAAACTAGGATGACCGCACCGACCGTGAAGACCCTGCTCCAACTGACGGCCGCGCTCCTTCTGGCGGCGCTGCCCCTCCACGCCGCCGGGAAGCCCCGCGTCGTCGTCCTCACCGACATCGAGAATGAACCCGACGATGCCATGTCCCTGGTGCGGTTTCTCGCCTACTGCAATCACTGGGACGTCGAGGGCCTCGTCGCCACCACGTCCGTGCATCAGCAGAACCGGACGGCCCCGCAGCGCATTCGCCGCATCGTCGAGGCCTACGGCAAGGTGCGCGGGAATCTCCTCCTGCATGAGCCGGGCTTTCCGACGACCGAACACCTGCTCTCGGTCGTCGGGGAAGGCCCGGCGGCGTACGGCATGAAGGCCGTCGGGGAAGGCCATGATTCCTCCGGCTCGGACCTGCTCGTCCGGGCGGTGGACCGGGCGGACCCGCGTCCCGTCTGGGTCACGGTCTGGGGCGGACCCAACGTGCTGGCGCAGGCACTCTGGAAGGTGCGCGCGAGCCGGACCCCGGCGCAGCTCGGGGAATTCGTCGCCCGGCTTCGCGTCTATGCGATCTCGGACCAGGACGACAGCGGGCCGTGGTTGCGCCGGAACTTCACCAACCTGTTCTACATCGCGAGCCCCGGCTATCACGCGGGCGGCGCGTATCATCACGCGACGTGGAGCGGCATCAGCGGCGACCTGTTCCACGCGCGCTGCGACGGCGCCGATTTCGAACCGGTGACCAACGAGTGGCTCGACCGGAACATCCGCCGCAAGGGACCGCTGGGGGCCGAGTACCCGCATTGGGAATACCTGATGGAAGGCGACACGCCGTCGTTCCTCAACCTGATCGACAACGGACTGAACGACCCCGGGCACCCGGACTGGGGCGGCTGGGGTGGCCGCTACGAGTTCTACGTGCCGCGGTTCCAAAAATGGCACGCCCAGCCGGAGACCCGACCGTTCTGGAGCGACGCGGACGACGAGGTGTTCGGCATCGACGGGCGCTGGCACGACGACAATCACGCCACCCTCTGGCGCTGGCGTTCGGCGTTTCAGAACGACTTCGCCGCGCGCATGGACTGGACGATCAAGCCCTACGATCAGGCAAACCACCCACCCGTGCCCAAGCTCGACCACGCCGCCCGGCTCGTCGCCAAGCCCGGCGAGCGCGTCGATCTGAGCGCCGTCGGTTCGACCGATCCGGACGGCGACGCGCTCTCGTTTCAATGGTTCTACTACCACGAGGCCGGCACCTTCCCCGTCCACGACTCCCGGAGCGGCCAGCCTGTGCCCATCCGGAACTCCGACCAGTCCCAGGCATGGTTCACCGTCCCCACGCGCGGAGTCATGCCCCCCGGCACCGGCACCATGCACGTCATTCTGGCCGTCACCGATCACGGCACGCCCCGATTGACCCGGTACCGGCGGGTGTTCGTGGAGGTGACGCGGTGAGTCGGGCCGGTACAGGGGTTAAACCCTGAAGGGGGCAGTCCGGAAAATTGGGAATCGACGGGAACGGCGGGACAGGTGGCGGGTGGGGTGGAAGGACCATGGCGCGCAAGGAGCGGTTCGAGTTCCCGGGGGCGGTGTACCACTTGATGGCCCGGGGGAATCAGGGGCAGGCGATCGTCCGGTCGGATTCGGACCGGAGGAGGTTCCTGGAGACGCGGGACGAGGGCTGCGGGGGGGCGGGAGGTGTTGATGAGGCTGGACGGAGGCCAGGGGAACCCTCGGCGCCGCCCCACGTGGCCGTGCGGCCGCGGTTCGGGAAATTCCTTGGATCGGGGAGCCGCCGGGTCAGGCTGGGGTTTCCGACCAAGGCCTGCACCGATGAGAACTCCCGTCCTCGCCCTCCTCCCCGCGCTTCTGTCCTGCCCCTGCGGCGGACAGGACGGCCCGGTCCCCGGCTCGACCCCGGTGGGTCAGGTCAGCGCCCATTCGCAGGGGTTGCACGGCTACATCGGCTTCAGTGCCACGCGTCCGCCGGCACGATCCGAGTACAGCGCCGGGATGGGGTTCTACGCCGCCGTCTGGCCGCTGATCGACCAGCCGCTGGCCAATTTCCAGATCGGGCTTCCGAGCGCGTGGATCACGCCGGACAACTCGGACAACAAGGACCGTCCCCTGGCTCCGGAGGGAACGCTGGCGCGGACCTGGAAGCCGCGGGGCCCCACCTGGGAGAGCGTGTTCCAGACGGTGGAGGGCGGTCTGGGCTACTGGGCGGGCAACCATTTCCGGTACGGCCCGCCGAAGTTCAGCATGAACGCCACGCCGCAGTGCTACGACTACGAGGTTGGATCGCCGGGGTGGTCGTTCTTCTACAGCAACGAGGCGCTGCCCGACGATCGGCTGGGCATCGCCCAGTTGAGCAACCGGCTCCTGATCCCGCCCGACGCGCTGCCGTTCGAGGGGCATCCCCGCGGCCAGTTCCTGGGCTACACCTGGATGGCCCTGCCGTTCACCGATCCCACGACGGGCGATCCGCCCACCGGCGACCAGAGTTGGACGTGCTTCCTGAGCGCGGCCAACTTCAAGGGGCCGATCGCCTATTACATCCCGGAAACCTGGAGCAAGATCGGCAAGCTGTTCTCCTACCCGTTCCTGTACGGTCGGGGGCTGGACGCGCGCGCGGGGCACATGGGCGGCGGCGCCATGGAGATCAACACCGTGCCGCGCTTCGAGGCGCGGGACGCGAAGGGGGTTCTCTACTCCAAGATTCCGAGGTTGCAGTTCCCGGTGGACGCCCGGAGGCGGTCCCTGCTCGTGCAGGACGTGACTTATTACTCGAAGGCGGCCCTGTACGACCCCTTTCGCGCCTGGCGCGCCGGCGGCCCGGCCTGCTCCGGGCGGTTCGCGGAGCAGGGCGTCTGGAAATCCACGCTCACCACCCGCACGACGCGCTACGATCAGGGGGGCGCGAAGCTGGCCGGCGTCGAGCGCGTCTTCGACACGCGGGTGTTCGAGGGGAACGTCTGGGGCCTCGAGTGGTTCGACAGCGAGATCAGTCCCACCGGACGCTTTCCCCAGTACTTCAAGCAGGTGGGCGACGAGCGCGTCGCGGTGCCGGCGTCCGAGGTGCCCCCGGAAACGCGCCTGGTGGAACAGGAATTCAAGCTGGCCGGACCCGGCGTGCCGTACACCTCCCCCGGAGCCGGGGCCTGGACCCAGCCCGGCCCGACCCAAGGGCCCCGGACGGTCCGGCTGGCCGATGGTTCCGTGGTGAAATACGCCTGGTATCGCTTCGTGGATCAGCCGTCGTTCCAGCAATACGCCTGGAGCGCGGAAAAGAAGGCGGCCCTGCAGGCCTTCGTGGAGAAGATCCACGCGCACTGGCCCATCGACCGGGACTACATGGCGCCGCCCACCCAGGGTCAACTCGTGTCCCTGGATCCCGCCTTGCTTGTGACGCCGCCCAAGGGATTGGAGGTCGGCTACGTGCCCATCGTCACCGGTCAGTGGGCTCCGTGAGCCTCCCGCGCATATTCGGGAGCACCGTCAACGGGACCCGAAAATGAGGAAATGACACGAAAGTCGGGAGGGGTGGCGGCTGGGAGGAGCATGGCCTGCAACGTGTGGAACGGCCCGTCGCGGCGGTCCTCGCCTGAAACGAATGGAAAGCGAACCTCCGGGTTCCATCGGCGCTCGAGGGGGTCCGGGGGGTGGCCGTGAACCACGCCGCGCACGCGGGTTCGGACCCGTGGCCAGGGGCATCTCGCGTCATCGTGGCGAGGCGGGGGACGTCATGCCGCGGACATCGACGAGGGGATCCGAAAATATCGATTCACGGTGAGCCCGGAATCCCGGGTAAAAGTGGAGGCGATGAGTACAACACATACCTATTCCCGATGGTTCGCGATGCTGACAGGGGTCTGGGCGTTGATGGTTGCGGCAGGGCAGACCCGCGCCCAGGAGGCCGGGAAGACCCGGGAGCGGATCGGAATCTACGATTCGAGAGCCATCGCGGTGGCGTTCGCTGGATCGGCGACGCACGAGCAGGAACTCCGGCAGTTGAAGGCGGAGCACAAGAAGGCCAGGGAGGCGGGTGACTTGGAGAAGGCATCCAAGCTCGAGGCCGAAGGCCGGGCGCGCCAGGCGAAGGCGCACTTGCAGGGTTTCAGCACGGCGCCCGTGGACGACATCCTGGCCCACATTACCCACCGCCTGCCGGAGATCCGGAAGGCGGCGGGCGTGAGCGAGTTCGTGTCCAAGTGGGACGAGGCCGGGTTGAAGAGGCACTCCGGCGCGGAGACGGTGGATGTGACGATGGTATTGGTGGATGCCTTCCAGCCGGACAAGAAGCAGCGGAACCACGCGGTCGAGATCCAGAAGCACAAACCGATCCCGCTCGAGAAGGCGGCACGGATCCGGGATTGAACGGCTTCCCGGGGCTCGGTCCGCGGGCCCGGTGGTGGGCAGTCACCGGGGCGGGCGCCGGGCATGGGTGGCCTGTTCGAACCCGTGGGCGATGCGCGGCAGCCTCGGTTCGGACCCCGCGCGTCCGAGGAAGCTCGCGGCGACGGGCAGGCCGTGGAGGAATCCGGTGGGGACCGTGATGCTGGGATAGCCGGCCGCGGCGGCGGGGGCCTGCCAGGATCCACGCCGCGCGCCTGGTTCGGATCACCGGGAAGCGCGCCGACGCTACGGCGGAGGGGCGTATAGGGTCGGTTATCCCGGGCAATGCCGGCTATCCCGTCGCGAGGCGACACCTCTGCACAGTCTGCAGATTCCTGAATTCCGGGACCCCTTTACTTTACGGACCCGCTCAATGCCCGGGATACTCGTTGTTGCTCCACGTCACGTTCGGAAAGGTCACGATCGGGTCCATCAATTGGGCCCCCCCGATCAAGGTCGCCTGCACCCAGTACTTCTTCCGGGAACCTTGTTGCGCCGGTTGCCGACCGTGGAGCACGTCGATCGGATATCCGGCGGCGGCCTGGCCCACGGCGCTGGGTGCCGGGAACCCCACCAGTCGGCCGCGCTGCCCGGACGCGTCCTGTTCATAGACCTCGAACTGCACGGCGCGAAGCGCGGGCAGGCCGCCTTCGCGCGGACCGAACAGCGACAACCGCAGGAAGCTGTTCGTGCCCGACCCCGCCGGACGGCTCTTGAGGTAGAGGCTCGGACGGGGCTCCGTGCCTCCTGGGTTGATGTAGATCGTGGGTTCCGTCACGGCCAGGGCTTCATCGCAGAACAGCCGGTGATACTCGTAACTCACGACGGCATAGCCCTGCATCCCCCAGTCCCGCCCCCAGCTGTTCTTGATGATGAACCCTTCCGCCGTGTAGCCGACCACGGTCACGGCGTGCCCGCCGTAGGCGTCCGGCTGGTCCGGATGCGCCAACCGGAGCGCGACCTTTCCCGCGATGGCGTCATCGATCAGCCGCGGGCGCAGCGCCTTCGCGTCCGCGAGGCTGTACGCCTTGTCGCCGAGGGCGAAGAGAAAACCTTCGGAGGGCGTGATCAGTCCCGATTTGTACTTCATCCAGTAGGGCGCGTAGAGGTGCGTGTAACCCACCGCCACCGCCCGGTGGCCCGTCACCAGCAGGCGTTGGATGCCCTGGATGTCCCGGGCCCTGGCGTTCTCGAGAAACACGATGTTCCGGGGCTCCGCGGCGTATCGGGTGGCTCCCGCCCGCTTCAGCAGGTCGGCGATGCCCGTCTGGCCTTCCTCCAGATACTTCTTCAGCTGGCTGTCGTCCTTGCTCCATAGCCCCGACTTGGGTTCGTAAGGCGCCACGCCTTCGTGCACGAAGCCGACCTTGCCGAGCAGGTCGGGATAATTGGCCAGGAGCCCGCCCGCACCCACGTCGCCGGCACCGAGTTCCTGCAGCTTGATGTAGCCGTAGGCAGCCTGTTCGCTCAGGTCGGCAGGGACGCCGTCGAGCGTCTCCATCATGGCGGCTACCGAAAATGCCGTGCAGGTCCCCCGCGCCCCCTGCTTCTTTACCGGAGACTGGAACGGACGATGGTCCACGGAGGAGGGAAACAGGCCCGTCAGGGAGAGGGACGGCTGGGCACCGGGCACCGACGAGGCGGCCACCCACGGCAGGCAAAGGCAGGCTGCCAGCGGGAGCAGGGATGAAGAGGTTCCACGCACGGCGCCGCTTTTAGTCGCCGCGAAGGATGGTGGCAAGCGGTGGGTTGGGACGGTCGCGCCGCCGGTCGGATCCGGACCGGAGGATGTTTCCGAACACGGTGGACGAGGGTTGCGGCAAGGCGGGTTGGCGCGTGCACGCATACGTGCTGATGGGGAACAACTATCTCCTGCTGCTGGAGACGCCGGAGGGCAGTCTGGTGTGGCGGATGAAGTGAAGTGGTTGCATGGGACGCACACGCAACGGTTCAACTCCCGCCACGGGGTCTTCGGTCACCTCTTCCAGGGTCGTTACAACGAGGTCCTGGTGGATGGGAGCGGCCCGAGTGTTTCCGGATGGCGGGCACGTACCTCCATCTGAATCCGGCGCGCGCGCGGTGGATCCGGGTGGGGGAGGAGCGGCTCTGGAGTTGTGCGTGGGGCGATCCGACCACGGCGTCGCCGGTTCCATGGCGCCGGTCCGTGCAGGCCCGCCGCGGGGTGAACCGCAACCGCCAACGCGGAGGAAACCGCCGGGCGGTTGGCAAAGTCCGGCGCGGAACCGCGGGGTGGGGCCGGCGACTGGCTCCCCGCCATGGCGCCTGCGCGACGGCGGGCCGAGTCGCCGGTTTCCGATCCCGTGCCGCCTGCTTCGATCGCCCCGCGACGCAACCTTCGCGGGCCTTCGCGGGCCCCAATGGCCCCAATCGACTGGGTCCATGCCACCGATCCATCCCCATCCGCGTGAATTCCCGTTTCATCACCCCTTTTTCGCCTCTCGTCCCTCGGTGCTTCGCCCGAAGCACGGCCCGGCGCCAGTTTCGGGCTGCCGGCGTCCGGCTTGAACGCGGTCCCCGTCCCGCCGAGGCTCCCGAGCACGGACCGTCTTCACATGGCCGGAACCATCAGCGCCTTCGTCGAGTCACCCGCCGAGCATGCCCGCCGCCGGGCGGGCCGACGGGGCGCGATCCTGCTGTTCTGCTGGACCCTCCTCGTCGGTTCCGCCCTTGCCTGGCTCGTGCGCGATGCGTCATCCGAGGCGCGGTCCGTGGATCGGGTCGTCGTGCTGGACGATGCCTCGCGGGAGACCGCCCTCGGGGAGAAGATCCGTCACGGGCTGTTGCTGGCGCACCTCGGGTTGCAGCCGCTCTATCCGTGGATCTTCGTCGCGCCGTACCTCTTCTGGCTGACCGCCCGCTTCCCGCTCGAACGCGGGCGGTTGCGGGTATCGCTGCCGATCCAGTGCGGGGCGGCCGTCCTCGCCATCGCCGGGGCCCACGCCTTTCGTCAGGCCCGCGTCCCGCGCAAGCCGGTGATGCTCGTGTGGTCGGTCATGGAGACGCGCTCCAACGTCGGGCCGGCGGTTTCGAGCAACGGCGCGCCGTTCCGCGGGGCGGCGGGCGATGCGGGCGGCGTGCTTCGCGGGCGCAGGATCGTTCGCGCCGGTGACGGGGACCCGAAGGTTTCCGCCGGAACCATCCCCTCCGAGGATTCGGACCTGCCGGAGCCGGTCTCCCGTCTGCTGGCGGAGATGCGACGGTCCCCCGGAACCTCGGGACCGGTATCGTTTCCGGGCAAGTCGGCCGCCGCCCAGCACGTCGTCACGGAGGATGTCTTCCTGCTCGGCACCGGTTCCGGCTCGAGCCCGGGACACCGCACGAACGCGGCGACCAATTTCGCGTCGCGGGTCGAGGTTCGCGTGAACGCGAACGCTTCGGAAGCGCCTTGGCGGGGGGTGCCGGACATCCTCGGGACCGCTCCCGGGCCGACCTGGCTGCTCGACCTCCTGGCTTGCGGCGCCCTGGTCGGTGCCGCGCATGCCGGGTTCTTCCATCGACGCTTCCGGGAGCGCGAGCGGCGGGCGATGTCCCTCGAATCCCACCTGGTCCGCACCCGGCTCCACGCGCTTCAAGCCCAGCTTCAGCCGCATTTCCTCTTCAACTCCCTGAATTCCGTCACGGCCCTGCTCCGTCAGGATCCGCGCGCGGCCGAGGAAATGCTCGTTTCCCTCAGCGACCTGCTGCGTCTCGCGCTCGGGCAGTCGGCCCAGCCGGAGAATCCGTTGCGCGAGGAGATGCGCTTCCTCGAGCTCTACCTCGAGATCCAGCAGTACCGCTTCGGCGACCGCCTGCGCTTCGTCGCCGAGGTGGAACCCGAGACCCGGGACTTCGCGCTCCCCACGTTGCTGCTCCAACCCCTGGTCGAGAACGCCGTCCGCCACGGGCTCGAACCCGCCGCGCACCCCGTGTCGATTCGCATGCAGGCACGGCGCGTCGGGGAGGGTCTCGAACTGCGGGTCGAGGATGACGGCGTCGGCTGTCCGGTGGCGCCGGATCGAAGGCCGAAGGAAGGCATCGGGTTGTCCAATGTTCGCGCCCGTCTCGACGCGCATTATGGATCCGAAGCGCGTCTGGACTATCCGGAACCGACCGGGGAACGCGGGTTCGTCGTGCGGATCGTGCTCCCGGCGCGGGAATCCAGGGCCTGACGCGACCGCATTCGATTCGCACGTTCGCCATGCCCCTCCGCACCCTCATTGCCGACGACGAGCCGCTGGCCCGACGGCGCATCTCCACCCTGCTGACCTCCGAAGCGGACATCGAGATCGTCGCCGAATGTCCTGACGGCGCCGAAACGGTCGCCGCCATCGCCGAACACCGTCCGGATCTGCTCTTCCTCGACGTCCAAATGCCGCGGCTGGGCGGGTTCGGCGTGCTGGAAGTGCTCGAGCCGGAGGCGATGCCGGTGGTGATCTTCACGACGGCTCACGACGAGCACGCGGTGCGGGCGTTCGAGGTCAATGCGCTCGACTACCTGCTCAAGCCGTTCAAGGAATCGCGCTTCCGCCAGGCCTTGGAGCGGGCCCGCGCCCACGTCGCCGCCCGTCGCGAACCGGCGCCCGATGCCCGCCTCGCCTCGCTGCTGGCCCAGTTGCGTGCCGGACACGGCGGGCCGCGTGTCCTGGTCAAGAATCCGGACCGCATCTTCTTCCTGCGCGCCGACCAGATCGACCACCTCGAAACCGCCGGCAACTACGTGCTCGTCCACGCGGGTGCGGAACGGCATCTCGTCCGGGAGACCATGACGGCGATGGAGAGGAAGCTCGCGACCGCGGGCTTCATGCGCGTGTCCCGGTCCCATCTCGTCAATCTCCAGCGCATCCGCGAACTGCAACCGATGGGCGCCTCGGAATACTGCGTCATTCTCCGGAACGGGGCCCGGATCGCGATGACCTGTCCGCTGCGGGATCTCCAGCAGCGCATGGCCGAGTTCTGACGGACCCGGGTGGCCCCGGTTTTTTCCCCTTTGCTCCGGGTTCCTTCGCCCCCCGTCCGGTCTTCCGTCGGTGCCGTCCCATTGCACGGGCTCGGTGGGGCCTTCGCTCGTCATATTCGACCCCATGCAAATTCCGATTCGATCCCTGGTCCTTGTCGCGTCGCTGCTGGCCGCCGCCGGGGGCGGTGTTTGGGCCTGGCAAGCCTGGCGCCACGCACGTCTCGACCTCGTCACCCTCCGGGTCCGAAACGAACCGCTCGCCTCCGTCATCCGACGCATGGAACGTCAGACGCGGGAATCCATCGCCCTCGATTCCCGCCTGGACGCCCGAGTCACGCTCGATCTCGACGGCGTACCGCTGGCCGACGCCCTGCAGGAGGTGGCCGAACGGATCGGCGGCCTGGCCCGCGCCACGTACGCCGTCTTCGAGAGGCGTCCGGCCCTGGATCGTCTCGCGGCGTTGATCCGAGCCGGCACTGCGCCGGAATCGGCGGGCTGGACCAACCTGTCCGGGAGCCTCGGACCGTCGGGCATGGGAGCCGATGCCCTGCAACTCGACGAGCTGCCCGCCGAGGTTCGAGAGGCGTTGGCACGGGGAGACAAACAGGTCCGCGTCCTCCGCGACGGCGGACATGAAGGCGGTTCCGGGACGCCCGGGGAACCCGGTTGGGACAGGGCGCCCGGGGAAGCGGCAGGCCCTTCCGGCTCCGGCCAGCGCCGGATGGAGGTGGTGGAGGATGTGATCCGTGGGGGGCCCGAGCCTGCCGTCGGCGGTCGCCGCGGGGAACGCGCAGGCCGATCGAGCCCATCGAGACGTGTCCTCGTCCGTGCCAGCGGAGAAACCGTCGACGGCGAAGGCGGGCTCCGCGAATTCGACCTCTCTCCGGAGCGCCTGCTCCTGGAGACCCGGTTGGTGCCGGCCCTGGCTGGCGGAACGAACGACGCGGTCCGCTTCGGGCCCGCGGCAGGCGCCCCGGAGATCGCGCGCCGCGTTCGTGGCCAATGGGCGCGCCTCTTCACCCTGGAACGATCGCCCGTACCGCACCTGCCCGGCCTGCGCACGATGACGGGATCCGTGACGGGCCCGCCGCCCGGCCCGGGTGCAAACCTGTCGGAACTCGCGGCCTCCGAAGTGCGTCGCGGGCAATACGAGCGTCTCCAGCGCCTCACCCCCGAGCAGCGGGCACGAGCGGCAGGCGAAGGTGCCGTCCATGAACCCTCGCGCTGATCCCCGGATCTCCCCCTTCGCCGATCCTGCCATGAACGCTCGCCTCCAATCCCGGTTCCCTCGAACCGCCTTCACTCTCGTCGAACTCCTCGTCGTTCTCGCCATCATCGCCGTTCTGGCGTCGTTGCTCCTGCCGGCCCTGGGGCGCGCCCAGGCCAGCGCACGCGGCATCGCGTGCACCGGCAACCTCCGCCAGCTCGGCATCGCCGTCCGCGCCTACGCCGAGGATCACCAGTCAATCCTGCCCGCCGCGGAATTGCTGCCCACCGTGCCTCGAAACCCCGCCCGTCCCCTGCCGCGCATCTGCGACGTCCTCGCCGGCGAGCTCGGGGCAGGGGGCGCGTCGGGGACGAACACTTCGCGGGTCTTCCGGTGTGCGGCCGACCGCAGCTCGCGCTTCCGCGACCAGGGCTCGAGCTATGAATGGAACTCCGACCTCAACGGACGTCGCATGGACGAGACCCGCAATGCCCAGGTCCATCTGGTCCAGGTCTTCGCCAGTTCCGACGGCGACGTCCTGAAATCGGAGGTGAACACGAACCTGGCCTTTCCTCCGACGAGCACGCCGCTGCTGTACGACTACGAGGAAAACCATCCGAGACCGCCGCGTTCCGCCCGGAACGCCGTCTTCATGGACGGCCATGTCGCCCCGCTCGACGAAATGATGCGCTAGCAGTCGCGTCCGTTCGGGGCGTGACCGGGACGACCGGCGCGGACCCTGGCATCGAACCACGACCCCACGCCGACCATCTCATGCCGAGGCTTCGGCGTCGGGGTGGAATCGAACAACGCCCCGGGGCGAACGAACCCGGGGCATCAGGCTCTCCGCCGCCTCCATCGGCTGGTCGTAGTCATCCGGGCGCTGGGGAGTGCATCCGATGGCTTCGTCCGGTGATTCCGCGAGGTTCGCGATCCCGGTCATGCGGAGTGACGCGGAGCAGCGGGGCTGGAGTCCACAAGCTTGGACCACGCATGCACGGATTCGCGGAGGTCCCGCCGACGCCCCATGCGGTGGACTGACCACGACGAGCAAGGAGCCCCGGGTATCCTAGACAGCGAACGGAGGCGAGGCCCGCCACGTCATGACGGACCGGAGGAGGGGGAGGGGCTGCCGACAACGTTCGCGCCGGCCACGTCGCCCCGGACCCCAGCCTCGATGCGTTGGCTCCGCACGGTCCGTGGATTCCTGACTTCCGGGACCGACCCCGCCACAACGTTGACAGCGTAGCCGCCCGTTCTCATCGTCTGCCCATGGGAAAGTGCGTCCCGCAAAGGCAGAAGGACCAATTCGCCCGCGAGCTGAAACTCTGGCGCGAGCGCAAGCAGTTCACCCAAGTCGAGGCGGCCGAGTTCCTCGGCGTCCCATCCGTCCGCACCCTCCAGAACTGGGAGGTGGGGCGGACCCGACCCGTTGGAATTGGGTTGGCGCTCTTACGCAAAGCCCTTCTATCCTGACGTCCTAGGCCCCCCAAAGCTCTTGGCACAGTGCCGGAAATGCAGCCAGATCCTTCAAAGTTCCCCGACCTGAGGCAAACAGTCTTGGATGAGGTGCTACCTGCGTTTCGTGCAAGTACCTGCCCGTCGGTGCCTGAAGTCGAGGTGGGAGCCGGGGTGGATCTCCTAATCCGGTTGCTTCAGCATCGGACAGGTGATCGCGATCTCGACGGGGTCGGATACGACATCACCGAGGGCCTGCATCGCTGGTTTCAGATAGGAAAGTTCCTCAAGCTGGTTGACCGCTATGAGCCATTCACGAAGTTCCTGCTTAAGGTCATCGATCCGAAGAGATTCGCAGCGCTCGAATCGGAAGCGGGCAATCGGTTAGCGTCCGCGAAGGTCCTGAAAGCGCTTGACCTTGTCCGAAACAAGGAACTCAGCCTGTTTGCTGATTGCACGTGGGAGACCTTCCCGACTCAGGCGCTCGCAGGGAAGCCAGACTTCCTTGAACACATTGCCCGTACGTACGTTTATCGCAACGTGGAGGATCATCGGGCTAGGACTCCCAACTCAAAGGAACGAGGAATCGTTGTGGAAAGCTTTTGCGTGCTGCTCGTCTGGTGCGTGATCAAGTACCGCGATAAGATCACAGAAGCACTGACGTTAGCCACCTGCACCGAATACCTTGAAAGGGTGCGGCGACGCCACGATTCTGTGGCGCGCGGATATGTGTGCCTGAGCGCTGAAATGCGCACGATGACCGAGTTTCGAGTCGAAGCTCCAAGCACGCAAATCGGTGGGACCGGAGCACAGCAGGAAGGAATTAATGCCTTCGACATTCCCAAGGCCCATCGCGTAGCAGTCTTGGAGGCGACTCCAGGCGCTGGCAAAACCACGACGCTAAAGTACCTTGCATGGAGGCAAGCTGACCGCCTGCTACAGCAGACTGCTGACCTCCAACACATTCCTGTGTTCATCGCGCTCAAACTCGCCGTTCATCGCGGCCAGACGATTGGGCGCGCAGTTGAGGACTCGTTGCGTTGTTCGCACCTCAGCAACGATACAATTCCTTGGAATTCCCTCTTGTTACTAGTCGATGGGCTGAATGAGGTTTCAAGACCAATCCAGGCCAGTTTCCTCAGTGAACTTCAGGATATGCTGAATGAGTATCAGGGTCTGCGCGCGGTGCTTGCTGGGCGTCCGAACGCACTGCGCAGGGAAATAGATGCGCAGATATTCATTCTACGGTCGCTCAACGACGACCAAGTCCTAAAACTCCTCCGTCAAAAAGTAGGAGACGAAGACACGGCTATGGCCTGTCTGCTCGACATACAAAAGAGTCCCTTTCTAAGCTCTTGGGTTCGAATTCCACTACACGCGGAGATACTCGCGAAGGCTATGAAAAGGTCAGGGCGTGGAGGAGTCCCTGGTTTTGCCTCCACCACCCGCGACTGCATCAGGAAGATTCTCATTCGCGAGGAGGATCAGGGGTTGGAGCAAACAATCCTGACCACGAAGGAACTCTTGCTGTCACGCCTTGCATTTCATTTCAAAGAGTCAGGCCAAGGTCTGTTGGCGCGGCAATCAGTTCTATCAACTCTAGCAAAGGCGAGGGCCCAGATAGGCGCGGCGAGGATTGATCTGCCCGCTTTTTTGGATGAGGTACTTGCCAATGGACTGCTCCGCGCAGTTGAAGGCGATGCGATCGAGTTCGCGCACGAGCTCTATCAAGACTACTTTGCCGCAACTGAATTGGAGGCACGAAGTGGATTGCAGGTTGGATTGGGAGCTGCGATTGCGCTGAAGCGATTCCAAGACCCGGCGTGGACGGAAACCATTCGCATCTTTGCGGGTCTAACCGCTTGCGCCGAGTTGCTTCTCGAAAAGGGAGCAGAGCAGAACCCTTGGCTGGCTTGGCTCTTACTTAAGGATGCAACTAGCCAGAACTCCAAACTGATCGAGTGCGTCGCCCTGGCAGCGTACTCCGAGTGCGAGGGTGACCTGCATGAAGCCGGTCGGGCTAGACGGGCTAGCTCCTGCTTTCTGATTCTTGCTGATCTAGACCGGCCAGATCTCTTGGAGCAGGTGATCCTACGGCAGCGCTCGATTCTCGAACCATCTGGCCTCTGGCGACTCGCTCCGGCGGAACAGGAGAAGGAGCGGAGGAGAATTCAGGAGGGGTTTCTGCCGTTGGCAGATGGATTGTTGTCCATTCTTCGCTTTGCCAGCGTCGAGCGGTCGACTGGTAGAAACGGAAGGCATTCTGCCGCCGCAAAAGTGGTGCTGGCGGGCTTGCGAAGGATCGGGGGTGCCCGCGTCCTGTGCGCGGTGCTGGCGTGTTGGGAAGGCGACAAATTTAATCCCGATTCCGTGATCCCAGGAGACGTACTGGATGCGATTATCGAGCTCGGTGTCGATGGAGTTCTGGACTGTGAAGTGGACTCGATGAATCGCACTCTAGCTGCTTGCCTCGACCTTGCCTGTCGAGCTGGATGGCGAAGAGCATTCCCTGCTTACAGCAGAGTTCTCCGTTTGGCACAGTATGAGTATGTTTGCGCCATTGACTACGACCCAGAAGAGGCGAGGAAGTGGGCACGGTTGGCCCATGACGCTGGCGATGTCCACGGCGGGCTGGAGTTGGGGCTTCTCATGCTCGATGATCCGGCAAGGGAAGGCGACACTGTGGTTGGAGAGGGTTTGCTTCGTGAGGCGGCGCTCTCCTTGAGTTCTGCCAGATATGAATTGGGCAAGAGACTTCTTAGGGGCGAAAGTCTCGTGAGGAATGAGGAGGAGGGATTCGAGCATCTTGTATTGGCAGCCGAATCAGGCCATTCCAGTGCTCGGCTCCTAGTCAATCCAGGTCTATACTGGTTACTTGATGATGTTCCGGCTTCGCCAATCAGGCTGATGCCGTTTGTGCGGCCTTTCGTGGAGCGATTGAAAGCCTTGTACCCGGAGTTTCCGTGGATTTCTATGCGGTGATTTGGGGGATGCAATAGGAAGGGTGGATCCCTATTAGCCCCTCAAGGGGTCAGTCCCGAATGGCGCTAAGTTATGCCCATCAGTTGCTTGGTCAATGGCTTGCGGCGACGCGTCGGGCAGGGTTCCGAAGATTATCGAGCGCGTCAGTTGCTGCATTCGGTTCAGGATCCGCTCCGTTTCCCGCCACCCCGAGATCGCCTCCCGCAACGCCTCGTACTGCTCCTTCGACAGCGCCACCGACACCGTTTTTTCCCGGACCTTCCGCGACCACTGATAGCACGGCCCGCCCGCCCGGGCCCGCGATCCTGCACGTACCCCTGGCTGATCCAACTCACTTGCGCCAGTTGCGCCCGCAGCTCCGCGTACTCCCTTTTCAGCGCCGCCTCGTCGAGTTTCATGGCCACGCCACCCTATTCCATAAGTCAATTGGGCCGGGCTATATACCGCCTGAAGGCGCCCAGCCTCTCCATCCCTCCCATATCAGGGGCAGGCGATCTTCCGGTCGGATGGGGACTGGAGGACGTTCCTGGACACGCTGGAGGAGGGCTGTGGGAAGGGCGGTTGGCGGGTGCGCGCCTACGTGCTGATGGGGAACAACTATCTCCTGCTGCTGGAGACGCCGGAGGGCAGTCTGGTGCGGCGGATGAAGTGAAGTGGTTGCAGGGGACGTACACGCAACGGTTCAACTCCCGCCACGGGGTCTTCGGTCACCTGTTCCAGGGTCGTTACAACGAGGTCCTGGTGGATGGGAGCGGCGCCGAGTGTTTCCGGATGGAGGGCACGTACCTTCATCTGAATCCGGCGCGGGCGCGGTGGATCCGGGTGGGGGAGGAGCCGCTCCGGAGTGATGCGTGGAGCAGCTATCCGACGTACGTGGGGCGCGGGAAGGGGAGGCCGAGGTGGATGGAGACGGCGCGGGTCCTGAGGTGCGCGGGTCTCGGACTTTGGAATGGGGGAGGCGTCGCGGGCGACGCACGCGACGAAGGCCGTGCGGGAGGAGATGCGCGGAGAGCTGCGAGGTGGGCGGGAGGCGTTGCTGAAGCTGGATGGAGGCAGAGGGGCCATTCCCAGCCGCCCCGGGTGCGGGACGGCCCGTCGCGGCGGTCCTCACCTGACATCGTCCTCTCGGGAATCCTGATCATCCTCTCCATCCTGTCCAAACCCGACGCGGAGCGGTTGCCGCCGCCGGTGCAGCGCCGTCTTTGCCGTCTCGGGGACGGGTCCGTCGTCGGCGCCCGACACCGAACTCTCCTGTGCTGCCAACGCCGGTGCGCGCCGGCTTCGCGGTTGCGCTGGTCGGTCCGGCGTGGCAGACGTGGTGCGTTAGGCCAGTATCCGCGGTGTCAAAAAGCACATTAACGTTCCATGAAGTACAATGGACATAATCGCGAAGCACTTGGGATCGCCTTCCTGCTTGCCTTGAGCACGTTGCTGTATTCATCGGGGTGTACCAGGCGCGAATATCTTTGGAGGCCCGTGAGTGAAGTCGGAATGGAATTTGATTGTCCCTGCACCCTGAGCCTTGTCGATAGCGGACCGAAGCCATCGTCTATCAAGGAAATGACACGCTACGACGGTGCATTTGGGAACCTGATTGTTGTCGCGCAGCGCCTTGCGGTGCAGCCAGACATCAAAATTGATCTTGATGCGAGAGCCCGCACGGTCGCCGGAAGAGTTGTGCCTGGCACGGACAATCACAAGATCGAGAGCATTGTGCCAATTGCCGTCTCCGGCATGACCGGGAGGAAGGTTTCCATTACAAAACAGATCAAGGGAAAACCAGTAGGGCAGGAGATCGTCGTCGTTGCAAAAGGTCAGACCATTTGGGAATTGCATGTCTTCCACGAGCGCGAGGTGAAACAGGTGAATGCAGCGAAGCGCATGATCGGAACCCTGCGAATCCCACTATGATTGAACCGTGGGCGGGGTCAGACTATAACCATGCAAGGCTACGGCCCGGGTGGTGGTCACCGAGCCGGCCTTCCATCCGCTCCACCAGTTCCTGCCGGAAGCCCTCACTCCCCAAGCACCACCCCCTTCGCACGCAGGCCCACTCGTCCTCGTCGGTCTCCTGCGCCCGGCGCGACTCCATGCGCGGCTCGAACTCCCGGCGTCCGCCCGGAGTGTCGGTTCCGATCCCGTGCTCACCCAGCAAGCGGTCGACTCGCATCCAGGTCGGACGAAGCTCGGGCGCGGACGTGCGCGAGGAAGATATCCTCCCGGCGGTCGCCCCGGCTCAGGACGTGGTAGATGGCGCCCGGGTATTCGATCCGGATCTTGCGCGGCACGAGCAAGCCTTGGCGCTCGGCCAGCTCTCAAACGATCCAACGTCATAATCTGATCCCTTGCACGGCAGAGTCTTGCGGAAGGAAATGCGGCTCCTACCTGTACGGTGTGCTACGGCGCTCTCCTTGGATCGCCCCGGAATCTCAGCGGGTGTGTTCATGTTGATGCCCTCAAATCATGCGGTCCGTTCCCGCCAAGCCAGGAGACGCAAAGCATTCAGGACCACGACGATGGTGCTGCCTTCGTGCAGGACCACTGCGACACTCAGGGGGATGATGCCGACCAGTGAGGCGATCACCAGCAGGGCAATCACCCCCAGCGCGATCACCATGTTCTGGCGAATGATGCGCTGGCTGGCCCTGCTCAGGCCGATTGCAAACGATAACTTGCCGAGGTCATCCCCCATGAGCACGACGTCTGCCGTTTCCAGTGCGACGGCTGTGCCTCCGGCACCCATCGCCACGCCAACCGTGGCCGCTGCCAGGGCGGGAGCATCGTTCACGCCATCGCCGATCATCGCGATGACGCCACGTTCGTGCTCAAGCTCACGAATCGCCGTCAGCTTGTGCCCTGGCAGCAGCCCCGCCCGGACTTCCGTGATTCCGATCGTCTCGGCGATCCGGTGGGCCACCGAGGCGTTGTCCCCGGTGAGCATCACCAGTCGCTTGATGCCCTGCGCCCGCAAACGCTTCATCACGTCCCCAACCGAGGCCCGCGGTTCGTCGGCCAACGCGATGACCCCAATGAACACTCCGGCGCGACGAATGATCACCGTGGTCTGCCCGGCGGCTTCGAGTTTGGAAGCGGTTTTGGTGAGTGATTGACCCGCCGCCGCCGCTGGATCATCGGCGAATGCTCGGAGGGCGCCGGCAAGGACCTCGGTGCCATCCACTCGGGCTTGGATCCCCTTGCCAGGAAGGTTCTCGATGTCTGTGGCCGACGGGAACGAGATGTTGCGCTCCCGCGCAGTTTTCACGATCGCGACGGCCAGCGGGTGGCTGGACTGTTCTTCAACGGCGGCAGCGATCCGAAGGACCTCGTCCTCCTTCACGCCGTCGAAACCGATGACCTGCGTGACAGAGAAAAGGCCCGTCGTGAGGGTGCCGGTCTTGTCGAGCGCCACGGTGTTCAATCGCCCGAGGTTCTCCAAGTGGATGCCACCTTTGATCAGTACGCCGCGCCGCGCCGCCTGGGCGATACCGGCGAGGACGGCAGCAGGCGTGCCTATAGCCAGCGCACAAGGTGAGGCCGCCACGAGCAACAACATGCCCCGGTAGAAACTCGCGCTCCAGGTCCACTTGAAGAAGAGCGGCAGCACCACGATGACCAGAATCGTTCCCAGGAGGACCGCCGGTACAAACCGTCGGGCGAACGTTTCCGTGAACCGCTGCGTCGGGCTCTTCTGCTCTTGCGCCTCGGCCACGAGCCGCATCACCCGGGCGAGGGTGTTGTCGCGAGCCAACCGGGTCATGCGCACGTCCAGCGCGTTGTCCTGATTCACGGTGCCGGCAAAGACTTCGTCGCCGGGTTTGCGGTTCACCGGCACGCTCTCACCCGTGATCGCGCTTTGATCAATGGCGCTTTGACCCGCGGTGATAACACCGTCCACGGGAACGCGCTCGCCGGGTTTCACCAGGACGATGTCGCCCACGGCGAGCTGCTCCACCGGCAGCTCCTCCAGCCGGTCTCCGCGCCTGGTGAACGCCGTTCGGGGCATGAGCTTGCCAAGGGTGCCGACGGCATTTCGCGCGCGATCCATCGCGTAATGCTCACCCGCATGACCGAGAGAAAAGAGAAACAGGAGGAACGCGCCCTCCACCCATTCGCCCAGCAAAGCCGCTCCCGCTGCCGCCGCAACGTATCCGGTCGACGAACCGGGTCTACACGGGATGGAGGCGGATGTGGTGAA
>CAZSOV010000002.1:32858-74537 GCA_964608505.1 uncultured Verrucomicrobiota bacterium | reverse complement strand
GCGGACCCGGCTTCTTCAAGATGCCTGCTATCGCACAAACCAATTTTCAAAGAACTTTTTGAATGAGACGACAAAACATTGCGTCCTCAACTTTCGCCGGGACGGAACCGTTTTGTTTTTCTCAAGCGCGACCTGCTTCCTTTCGGATGCCGTCGCAAACGACGTGCTAGTTGTGCCCGATCCGGTGCGTTCCGGCAAATTCTTTTTTCGACAACGTCACCAATTTTCTGCCGAAGAAGTCACAAATCACTGGATCACAATATTTTGTGCCTCTGGAAGTTTTTGGGAAATTCCCCACCTGAACGCGCAATGGGCTATTCGAGTTCGCGGAAGAATCAATGCTCGTGATGGCATCCACAGCCGTGTCCACATCCCCCGGACAAGTCTTCGGAAGCAGGCAAGCGACCTAGCTCCAACGTTTTACCGATGAATTTGTTGATCGATTCCTGGATCTCCTGGAGTTGTTCCTGAGCTTCGAGGAAGCCACGCGCCACGGGATTGCCCATCAGCGCTTCCCGCTGCTGTTCGAATTCGGCGACTTCGACGTCGCTCAGGGAGACGCCCTGAGCCTGCTTGTGGTGAAGGTGCTCCCCCTGTTCGCTGACGCGGACGTACTGAGCACGGGCTTCATCGTTGATGAGGAACTGCTCGACGCGCAAACGCAGGCCTTCGAATTGGGGTTCGGAAAGGATGGCACGGCCGAGGTCTTCGAGCCGGTTCTGCACGGAGGGAGTGAGCGACGTCATGATGGGTTTCGTTGGTTGCTGGGGTTGGCTGGGCATTGCGACGGGTTTGAGCGTCGGCAGGCGCCATCGGAGCACAGCAGCATGGGCCCCGCAACTCCTTGCAGAACGACGCAAGCGGGGTGACGCAGAGTGGCCGCAAGGCGCCGCCAAGCGCCGCCTTCCCGCTAGGTGGAGGTCCAACACCCGCCGCTCGGGCGAACCAAGGCGGCACACCCCCGCTCCGCCGCCTTGGGTCGGGGTCTGCCCCTGGCATGTTCGGCGCAGACGGTCGCCTCGGGGCACCGTGGTCGCCCACGGATGTGGTTTGCGCGAGCTTGCGCCCGGCCTTCCTCAGAGCCAACCGTTGACGCGCCGATGAGCCGGGTACGGCCCCGTTGCCACCTCGATGAAACCGTTCGGTTCGCCCACTCCCAAGCGTCGCTCGCGCCCCGCGAGCTGGATCGGGATGCTTGGCGCCGCGGCGGTGGTGGCGATTTTCCTCTCGGTCGATACCCGGGCCGTGTTGGTCCCGGTGCTGGCGTGGATCGAACGTCTTGGACCCTGGGGGCCCGTTCTGTTCATCGTGGCGTACATTGTTGCCACCGTGTGTTTCGTGCCCGGCTTGGTGCTGACGCTAGGTGCCGGCGCGATCTTCGGCGTGGCCTGGGGCTCGGTGTACGTCTCGGTTGGCTCCACGCTGGGCGCCACCGGCGCATTCCTCGTAGGCCGGCACCTTGTCCGGGCCTGGATTGCCGCCTGGATACAGGGGCACGCGCGATTCCGGGCCATCGATCAGGCCATCGCGGCGGAGGGCTGGAGGATGGTCGTCTTGACCCGGCTTTCCCCGGTGTTTCCGTTCACTTTGTTGAACTACGCATACGGCCTTACCCGCGTATCCCTCGGGGGCTACATGCTCGCCTCGTGGGTTGGGATGATGCCCGGGACGGTACTATACGTGTACCTGGGTTCCCTGGCGCGGGCCGGCGCCGTCGGCTCAGGTCGAACGGCCGCGGAATGGGTGCTTTGGGGGGGTGGACTGCTCGCCACCCTGACGGTCACGGTGCTCATCACCCGAATGGCCCGGCGCGCCCTGGCGAAGCACACCGTCCCGGTCTTGCCTCCATGAAAGCTTCCCGATCCGATGCCGACACGGCGGCCCCGAGTCCGGGCCGATTTGCGCCGCTCCAGCCCTGGGACGACCACAACGAGCGTCTTCGTCGGAACGCGGGCCCCGCCGACTGGATCAATCCCAGGCCCGCCACGTGCTACAACCTGGTGATCCTCGGCGGTGGCCCGGCGGGACTCGTCGCGGCGGCGGGAGCGGCGGGACTCGGTGCCCGGGTGGCGCTCATCGAGAAGGACCTTCTCGGCGGGGATTGCCTCAACGTCGGATGTGTCCCTTCGAAGGCGCTGATTCGAGCCGCCCGTGCGGCAGCCGAGGTTCGACGGGCCGCGGAGTTCGGGGTTCACGTGGAAGGTGGGATTCGAGTGGATTTCGGTGCGATCATGGAGCGGATGAGGCGCCTGCGTGCCGACCTAAGCCCGCACGATTCCGCCGCGCGCTTCCGGGACCTCGGCGTCGACGTGTTCCTTGGACGCGGCCGCTTTTCGGGTCCCGAGACCATCGAGGTTGCCGGTCACGAGCTGCGCTTCGCCAAGGCCGTTATTGCCACGGGCGCCCGTGCCGTGGTGCCACCCATTGCGGGGCTGGCCGACGCGGACCATCTGACCAACGAGACGCTCTTTTCCCTCACGGAGCTGCCGCGGCGACTTGGCATCATCGGGGCCGGTCCCCTCGGCTGCGAGATGGCACAGTGTTTTGCGCGTTTCGGGTCGGAGGTGTTTCTGATCGAAACCGCGCACGGCATCCTTCCGAAGGAAGATCGTGACGCCGCCCGGATCGTTCGGGCGGCCCTCGAACGCGACGGTGTCCGGATTCTTGGGGACGGGCGCCAACTTTCCGTTTCCAGGGTCGGCGGGGCCGCATGCCTTCGCCTCGGGGGCGACGCCGGGGCCGGCGATGTCGCCGTGGATCGCCTGCTCATCGCTGCCGGACGCGCACCGAACATCGAAGATCTGGGATTGGAACTCGCCGGGATTGCCTGGGACCCGCAGGGGGTCACGGTCAGCGACCAACTCCGAACCAGCAATCCGCTCGTCTATGCCTGCGGCGACGTCTGCTCGATCCAACGGTTTACGCATGTCGCCGACTTCCAGGCGCGCATCGTGATTCGGAACGCGCTGTTCCGGGGGCGGGCGAAGGCCAGCGCGCTGCGGATTCCACGCTGTACCTACACTTCGCCGGAGGTTGCCCACATCGGACTGCTGGAGGCGGAGGCCGCGGAACAGGGCATCCCGGTGGAGACGTACCTCCAGGAGCTTGCTCGGGTGGACCGGGCGATCCTGGACGGCGAGACGGAGGGCTTCGTGAAGGTCCATGTCCGTCGTGGCACGGACCGCATCCTCGGGGCCACCGTGGTGGCCACTCACGCCGGGGAACTGATCTCCGAATTGACCCTTGCCATGCAGGGCGGACTTGGACTCGGGACCCTCGGCGCGACCGTTCATCCCTATCCGACCCAGGCTGAAGCCATCCGACGCGTTGGGGATCTCCACGCCCGCACCCGCCTGACCCCGTTCGTGCGAAAGGCGTTCGAACGCTGGCTGGCGTGGCAGCGCGGATGAATGCGCCACCGCGCAACGCGGCGCAGTGCGGTGGCGCCCCAGCCTCGGACGGCAGGGCCGACGATTCCGACAATCGACAATTCCGGTGCTGCGCGAGCCGAACCGGGGCGGCATCCTCCGGGCCGTGATCCCTCTTCCAAGAGACACGAAGGGTGGCGGCACGCTGGGGAAGGCCGGGCCATGGCGGAACGTGTCGGTGCTGCTCGGGATCTTCCTGCTTGCCACCCTCATCAGTCCCCGCACGGGCGAGGGCGGGGTCATCTTCCTGGACCCGGGCAATTTGACGGACGCGCTCCGGGCCACGACGCCGGTTGCGGTGGCGGCGCTGGCGATGACGTTGGTGATCGTGTCGGGCGGCATCGACCTGAGCGTGGGCAGCATCGTGGCGTTGTCGGGAGTGGTTGCGGGCCGCCTGCTGGTCGAGTGGAAACCGGGCTGGAGCCCGGGTACTCAGGCCGGGGCGGCGTGCCTTGCGGCCGTCGGAGCGTGCCTCGTGGCGGGATGGGGCAACGGGGTGCTCACCTCGAGTCTCGGGATCCAGCCGTTCGTCATCACGCTGGCCTCCATGATCGGGCTGCGCGGTCTGGCACTCTGGTTGTCCAACAACGAGCGCATCGGCCTCGGGGTGGGTCAGGACGCCGCGGGCATCTTCGGGACCCTGCTGGCGGCCAAATCCTTCATGATCGGCGTGCTGCTGGTCCTGGCAGTGGTTTTTCTGCTGCTCCTCGAGAAGACGGTGTTCGGGCGGTACGTCCGGGCGGTCGGGGACAACCCGTCGGCGGCGCGGCTGTCGGGGCTGCCCGTGAAGCGGGTTCAGACGGCGGTCTACGCCTTGAGTGGCTTGATGGCCGGGGTGGCGGGGGTGCTGGTGGCAGCGCGCACGACCACGGGCGATCCGAACGCGGGGATCGCGATGGAACTGGACACGATCGCCGTGGTGGTGATCGGGGGAGCCAGCCTGGCCGGCGGGCGCGGAGGGATCCTCGGAACCCTGAACGGGGCCCTGATCATGGGGATGGTGACCAATATCCTCGGGCTGCGGAACGTGGACTTCAACCTGCAGCTGGTGCTGAAGGCCGGCATCATCATCCTTGCCGTGGCGTTGCAGGGGCGGAAGCCTCGGGGCTGACGCCCGCCGCCGTCGCGAGAAGGCGAGGAGATCCCGCCGCACCGTCGCGACGAGGCGCAGGCCGTCCGATCCACACCCATGAAAACCCTGCTTCGCACCGGATTCCTTCCCCTCCTGTTCGCCCTCGGCGCCCTCCTGGTCGGCGGAGGCTGCGGGGAGGGGGGCGGTGGCGCGTCGAACTCCGTGGCCCCGCCGGGCACGACGCCGGCAGCAGGCAAGCCCCCGCGATTGGTGATCTTCAGCCAGTGCAACAACGCCGAGCCCTACCGGGCGGCCCAGAACCGGCGGATGAAGGAGCTGCTGGACGGCGATCCTTCGATCAAACTGGTGATCTACGACGGACAGGCGGACGCGGCGAAGCAGATCGCGCAGATCGAGAACGCGATCCGGCAAAAGCCGGCGCTGCTGGTGGTCGCGCCGCTGCAGCGGGACTCCCTGACCAAGGTCATGGGGGAAGCCATGAAGGCGGGAATTCCGACACTCTGCCTCGAGCGGGACATCGTGGAACCGAACTACACGTCCTGGATCCGCTGCGACAACTTCAAGATCGGGCGCCTCGCCGGGGAATGGATCGTGGACCACCTGAAGAAGAAGCACGGCGCGCCAAAGGGAACCCTGGTGGAGATCCGCGGCATGCAGGGTGTCGAGGGCGCCATCAACCGGCACGCCGGCGCGCACTCGGTGCTCACCAACCATCCCGACATCAAGGTCATCCACGACGCCACGGCGAACTGGTTTCAACCCCAGGCCATGGATCGCATGACCGAAGCCCTGAACGCGCACCCCACCGGCATCGACGTCGTGTACGCGCACAACGACCCGATGGCCTATGGCGCCTGGCTCGCCGCGCGGGAGAAGGGGCGGGAGAAGCAGATCGTGTTCGTTGGCGTCGACGGCCTTCCCAACGAGGGCGCGAAATACGTCCAGGACGGCGTTCTCGGCGTCACGTTCGAGTACCCGCTGTGCGTCGACAAGGCGGTCGAGATCGGGAAGCGGATTCTGGACGAGGCCGGTTTCCAACCGGAGAAGACCTACCTGATGGAGTCGCGCGTGGTGGCGCGGGATCAGAAGTAACCGTAGGCAAGCCAGCCGCCATCGACGTAGAGCGATTGCCCGGTGATGAAGGCGGATTGATCCGAGAGCAGGAACCGCACGGCATCCGAGACATCCGTGGGCTTGGCGAGGCGCCCGAGGGGGATTCGCCTCTCGATCTGTTCGCGGCTGACATTGCCGGCGGCGATGTTGCGCTCGGTCATCTCGGTGGCGACGTAGGCGGGTCCGACCGCGTTCACCCGGATCTTGCGTTCCGCCCATTCGATGGCGAGGACCTTGGTCAGCATCGCCACGCCCGATTTGGCGGCGCAGTAAGCGGCGCGGCGGGGGAAGGCGGCCTCGGCGTTGGTGCTCGTGATGAACACGATGGCCCCGCCCCGCTCCCAGAGACGGCGGGCGCAGGCCTGGGCGATGAAGAAGGCGCCGTTCAACTGGACGCCGATCATCCGTTCCCAATCGGCGGCCGGCAGGGAGATGGAGTCGTGGGGCTTGCTGATGCCCGCGCAGTTCACGAGCCCGTCGAGCGCCCCGAAACTCTCCACAGCCGCCTGGGCGGCGGCATCGCACTGGTCGGGGCGCGTGATGTCGCACACCACCGCGCGGGCGCGGCCTCCCGCGTCGGCGATGCGCCGCGCGATGCCTGCGCCGGCCTCCGGATTGGCATCGGCGATGAGGATGGCATGGCCCTCACGCGCCAGACGCTCGCTCGTCTCCGCGCCGATGCCGCTGCCACCCCCCGTGATGAGAATCGTCCGCGCGTTCGAGTTCATGGCTGATTCGGTGCGGGCAAAGTCGAAAGGCGGTTCCCCCGTGTCAAGTGGACGGTCGCCGCCGTGAGCGTGCCCGGGGGGATGTTCCCACCGTGGTTTGGCCACAGAAGGGATGCCGTGGGGGCGGGAGCCGGCCAGCCTTCCAACCGATTACCCCATCCGATCCCGATCCGCTTCCTCACGTCGTGAGCACTTCGCACCGATCCGATTCACCGTCGCAGAGGGATCCCCGCCGCCCGTCCGGTCGCGCCCGTTGCCTTGGCACGGCGCTGGCCGGGTGGGTCGTCCTGGCCGCCTCCCCGGTGTCTCCGGCGGCCCTCCCGGCTCCGACCGACCCTGCCCTCGGGGCCCATTGGACCTTCGACGAACCACCCGATGCCGGCGGCTGGAACGACGCGACCGGACACGGCCAACGGGCCTTCCAGAGCCCGCCCTCCTCCGGCGTCGGGACGGACCGGGGAATTCACGGCGCGGCACTGAGCCTGCGCGGCGCCCACGCGATCCGCACCGATCTCCGTGGACCGGGCGGCGAGTGGGCGTCGCTCGCGTTCTCCGCCTGGGTCCGTCCCACCGATCTTTCCGGGTTCCGGGAAATTTTCCGCCACGAGGGACCGAACCGCCTGCTCTTCTCGTTCCAGAATGGTGGGACGATCCTCTCGCTGGGGTTGAACGTCGGGGGATACGTCGAGTGCGATGCCGCGATTGCCCCGGACCGGATCCTGGACGGCTTCTGGCATCATTGCGCGGCGAGTTTCGACGGCGAGTGGATGCGCGTGTATCTGGATGGCCGCGAGGTGGGTTCGCTCCGTCACCCCGGGCGCGTCGCGGTGTCACCGGACGCCGCCGCCTTCATCGGGTCGAGCGGCGGTACGGGCGAGCATTTCCAGGGCCTGATCGACGAACTGCGCCTCCACCGCGAACCGCTCTCGCCCGCCCAGGCAGCCGAGCTGCACCGGGCCGGATCCGCGACGCTGCGCGCGTTCGCGGACGAACTGGAACGGCGGGTCGGGCCCTTCTATCCCGCCGGGAAACCGTTCGCGGAGACGCTCGCCATGGCCCGTCAACTCCTTGCCGAGCCGGGGACGAACCTCGCGTCCGACCTCGCGCTTGCCGTCCAGGCCCGACTCCGGACGGCTTTTCCGGACGAATGCAGCCGGTTCGCCGCCTGGACCGGGCTGCAGCCCGCGCAGTTCCTGTCCAACGCCGACCCCGACGTGGACGCCGGGTGCGCCGGGCGCCTGGTGGGGCTGGCCTCCGAGTACCGCCCCCTGACCGAGCGTCAATGGCGGGATCAGACGCCGGAGGCCCGACGGCATTGGCAGGAGATCGACCAACTCCGGGAACGGCATGATCGACTGGCCGTCCAGGGCGCCGCCGCGCGCTTTTCCCCGGATTGGATCGCGCTCGTGATGGAGGCCGGTCCGCGCATCCAATTCCGCCCGGTCGTTCACGAGGCCGTCGCGCCCTACGTGCCTCCCTCGACCCCCGAAACCCGGGACTGGTCCGAGCTCGAGGCCCGACAGGTGCTGGAGGCCGACTGGCTGCACCAGGCCGACGGGAAACCGACCGTCGAACGCATCCGGCAGGAGATCCTTTGGACGCGGGAACTCGTGGCGCGGTTCCGGGAGGATGGCGCCGGTTCGAACGCCGCCTTCGACGAGGCCCTGGCGCGGCTGGAGGCCCTGGAATCCCGCGCGTCCACCCTCGTCGCGCCGGACCGCGAACTCTATCTGGCGGTCCGCACGCTGAAACGCGAGGTCCTGTTCCGGAATCCGGTGCTGGACTTCGACCGCGTGCTGTTCGTCGACATGCCCTTCCCGCAGGGCTCCGAATGGCGGCACGAGACCCGGCACCGGCTCGGCTACATGGCGGTGCCGGGCGGGAGGCTGCTGGTGCTCGAGGGACTGCGACCCGACGGGCGGCTCCGGCAGCTCATGCCCCAGGCGCCCCTGCACGGATCGTTCTGGCGGCCCGACGTCTCCTGGGACGGGCGCCGGGTGTTGTTCTGTTTCAAGCCCCACAACGAGAAGGCGTTTCACCTGTACGAGATCGGGGTCGACGGCACGGGCCTGAAGCAACTCACCGACGGTCCGTTCGACGATCTGGACCCCGTCTATCTGCCGGACGATCGGCATGTCGCGTTCAGCACCACCCGCGGCCACACCTACGTGCGCTGCATGCCGCCCACCAGCGCGTTCGTCCTGGCCCGTTGCCGTACCGACGGCACCGGGATCTACTTCATCTCGGGCAACAACGAACCCGACTACCTAGCGTCCCTCCTGCCGGACGGACGCCTCGTGTACACCCGCTGGGAATACACCGACAAACCGCTCTGGCGGGCCCAGAAACTCTGGACGGTCAACCCCGACGGCACGCAGAACCTCATGTACTGGGGCAACCAGAGCGTCTGGCCCGACCTCATGAAGGACGCCCGCGCCATTCCCGGCACCCGCCGCGTCATGTTCACGGGCAGCGCCCATCACGATTGGTTCGCCGGCTCCGTCGGCATCGTCGATCCCGACCAGGGCCTGAACTTTCCGTGGGGCCTGACCAAGGTCACCGCCGACGTGGAATGGCCCGAATGCGGGAACGGACCGGTCGATCCCGTCGAGTCCCCGCACTACCATCCCAGCGGACGCTACGAGGCCTACTACTCCCCCTTCCCTCTCGGAGCGCGCGACTTCCTCGTGTCCGCCAGCCGCGGCGGGAAGTTCGTCCTTTACCTCATGGACGTGGACGGCAACCGCGAACTCATCCACGAAGGCACGCACCAGGTGCTCCACGCCATGCCGCTCCGCCCCCGCGTCCGTCCGCCCGTCATCCCGGACCGCGTCGCGTGGCCCGGCATTGCGGATCGTGATCGCCCCGAGGACGGCGTGCTCTTCAGCAGCAGCGTCTACCAGGGCGCCCCGCCCGAACTGCAGGGCCGGGCCCGGTTCCTCCGGGTGTTCAGCATCGACGCCAAGACCTACACCTACTGGTACAAGCGCCCCTACATTTCGACCGGCCCCGTCGTGTCCGCCGTCCAGTCCGAGGGCGTCAAGCGCCTCCTCGGAACCGTTCCCGTCGAGGAGGACGGTTCGGTGGCGTTCCGCGTGCCCGCGATGCTGCCCCTGCACTTCCAACTGCTCGACGACCAGCAACGTGCCCTCCACACCATGCGCAGCTTCGTCCATGTCATGCCCGGCGAACGCCGCGGCTGCCTGGGCTGCCACGAATCCAGCAGTCGCGCCGCGCAGCCCCGTTCCACCCCCATCGCGCTCACCCGTCCGCCGCGCGAGATCACCCCGCCGCCCTGGCCCGACCGCACCGTGAGCTATCCCCGGTACGTGCGCCCCGTCCTCGACCGCTACTGCGCCAAATGCCACGAGGGCGAGGGCGAGGGCCGCAAGACGCTCGACCTCACGGAACGTCCCAGTTCGCCGGTCTTCCCGGAACCCTACCTCACCCTGATCGGACGCCCCACCTGGGGGGCGCCCTATCGCCTTCCGGATCCCGTCCCGCCGGGCTTCGGCCTCGCCGGGACGCTCATGGTCGAGGCGTACGGGACCGTGGATCCCCAAGCCTACGTCACCCCGCCGCCGATGTCGTCCCTCTCCTACCGCAGCAAGCTCATCGACCTCGTCTCCAGCGGCAAACACCACGACGTGAAGGTCGACGAAACCAGCCGGCTCCGCCTGGTAGCCTGGGTCGACGCCCTGTGTCCCTTCCTCGGCGACGACGAGATCCGCGAGATTCCGGACCCCGAATTCCAGGGCATCGACTGGCTCGCGGTGCGGCCCAGGGTCCGGTCGGCCCCGCGCATCACGCGCCCCGGACCGCTCGACGGCGAGTGAGGGGACGGCGGGGATCGCCCCGTCGCCGCCGATCAGTAGACGGCGCGTCCGCCGGTCAGATCGAAGGTGAAGCCGGTGTTGAAACTCGCCTCGGGCGAGAGGATGAAGGCGGCGATGGCAGCCACCTCCTCCAGGGTTCCGCAGCGCTTCATGGGGATCTTGTCGGTCATGTACCGGACGTGGGGCTCGGGCATGGCGTCCACGAGAGGCGTGCGGACGACCGCGGGCGCGAGCGCGTTCACCGTGATGCCGGTCTCCGCGTAGTCCTTGCCCTGGACCTTCGTCATGCCAATCAACGCCGCCTTGGACGCCGAATACGCCAGCATCCCGGCGTTCCCCTCCTTGCCCGCGATGGACGCGAGGTGCAGCACGCGTCCGTAGTTCCGGCGCAGCATGTGGGGCAGGACCGCCTTCGACATCAGGAACGGACCGTGGACGTTGATCCGCATCACGGTCTCGAAGTCGTCCAGGCCGACCTCGTGCGACTTGAGGCCGGTGCGCCCGGTGATGCCGGCGCTGTTGACGAGGATGGAAATGCCGCCCCGCAGCGCCGCGACGTCCTCGACGACTCCGCGCACGCCTTCCTCGTCCGTCACGTCGACGCAGTGGCAACACCCGCCGGCGCCGAACTCGTCGGTGAGCGCGTCGAACCGGGTGGGATCGCGGTCCAGGAGGGCGACGAACGCGCCCCCCGCCCGGAGCCGGCGGGCAATGGCCAGTCCCAACCCGGAGGCGCCCCCGGTCACCACGGCGGTTTGATTGGCAAAGACCTGCGGCATCGGCGTTGGCATGCCGGATGGAAACCGGTCCACCCGCCGCCTGGCAATGCAGGGAACTCCGGGGCGCAGGCCGGATTCGCGGCGCGATCGATGGAGGCCGCAGGTTTTTCAATTCACGCCGAACGCCCGGTCCGGGGGAGGCTCGATCCAGCCCGAAGCCCGAACCCGAAGCCGACCCCATGAAACCCACGGACATCCAACGCCTCCACGACGCCGGTTTGATCTCGGAGGAACAACGCCAGGCCATCCTGCGGCACCTGGAATCGAAACCCGAATCCAACCGTTTCCTGGCCATCGTCTCCGTGCTCGGCGGCCTGCTGATCAGCGCCGGACTGATCCTCCTGATGGCGTCGAATTGGGACGCGATCCCGGGTCCCGTGAAGATCGGCGCCGGGCTGGCGGCGATGCTGGGCGCCCACCTGGCAGGCCATCTCCTGGGCCGGGACCCGAACGGCATGACCCGCATCGCCCAAGCCCTCCATTTCGCCGGCGCCCTGCTGTTCCTCGGCAACCTGGCCCTTGTCGGCCAAGTGTACCATCTCCACTCCCGTCCCCCGAACATCTGGCTCTATTGGTGGCTGGGCATCGCCGCCCTCCCCTGGATTCTCCGTTCACGCCCGTTGAACCTGCTGGCCTGGATCGCCTTCGCCGTCTGGTTCGGCGCCGAATCGTGGCAGCCCCATGGCCTTCTGTCGTTCGGCGGAAGCGCGTTTCCCCTGTGCCTGCTCGCCCTGCTCGGACTGGGCTGGTACGGCCTCGGCCTGCTCCTGCGCGAATCAAAATGGACCTGCTTCGCGTCCGATACCGAGCGCCTCGGGATGACCGTCTTCACCCTGCTCCTTTTCCCGTTCACGCTGCGCTTCTTTCACGAGGAACTCTCGGGCCACTTCAACCACGGCAGCCCCCTCCCCTTCGGAATCCTCGCCCCCGCGGCCCTGGCCGTCCTGGCCCTCGGTCTGTCCCGCGACTCCCGTCTCGAACCCGCGTGGCGACTCCGCTGGGGCGGCGTGATCGCGGGGTTGGTGATCTTTCTCGGCTTTTGCGTCGTCACGGGTTCCCCCACCGGCAATTCCCTCCGTGGATCCGGCATCGTCCCGGGCTGGATCGGCACCGGCCTCTACTTCGCGTTCGCGTTGCTGCAAATCCATGTCGGCCTCCGGACCGGCGCGCCCTGGATGGTCAACCTCGGCATGGGCGCCATCGCCGCGGTCATCATCGCGACCTACCTCGTCCTCATCGGCACCATGGCCCAAACCGGGCTCATCTTCGTCGTCTCCGGCGTCTTCCTCATCGGCCTCGCCGTCCTGCTCGAACGGAAACGCCGCACCCTCCTGCGCCGGATCCATCCCGTGCTGCCCTGAACCCGCCGTTCCCCACCCCCACCCCACCCCGTCGCTTCCGCACTGCTCCCATGAAACTCCCCCTCCTCGCCCTCGTCCTTGGCCTTCAAGCGGCCGCCCTCGTCACCACCAGCGTCCGCCACGAACTGGCGCTCCGCCAGGGCACGCTCATCCTGCTCGACACCCAACCCGTCGATCCGCGCGACCTCCTGCGCGGCGATTTCGTCATCCTCCGCTACGCCATCGGCGATCTCCCCACCGACCGCTTCGAACCCGCCCTGGACCCCGACGCCCCGCTTCGCCCCGGCGCGAAGATCTGGGTCGAACTCGGTCCCGAGCCCGATGGCCCGTTCCACCGGGTCATCGCCGCGTCCCTCGCCCCGCGCGAACCCGCCCCTGGACAGGTCGTCCTCGTCGGCACCGTCGAGTCCGGTCCGAATCAAACCCCGCGCCGGTCCCCAGCGGCCGTCCGCGTCGCGTACGGACTCGAGCGCTACTATGTCCGGGAAGGCACCGGCAACCCGCGCGGACGATTGTCCGTCCAGGTCGCGGTGCCCGGCTCCGGCGAGGGGCACATCAAGGAGGTGTTCATCGACGGCATCCCGTACGCGAGGGCGATGCGCGAGGTGCAGCCGTGAAGTAAAGCATCCCGCCACCGATGGGTTGCGCACACCGGCAAAACAGGGGAAGACGGCCCGGTCGCGACGTGCTAGACAGGCGTCCGAATTCCCTCGCACATGAAACGCCGAAAATTCCTGACCACGGCCGCCCTCGCGGGGGCGGGTCCCCTCATTGCTCCCCGGTTGCGCGTCTTCGGAGCCGACGCACCGAGCAACAAGCTCAACATCGCGCTCATCGGCGTCTGGGGCCGGGCGCTCGCCCACTACAAGACCCTCGAAACCGAGAACGTCGTGGCCCTCTGCGACGTCAACGAGAAGCGCCTGGTCGAGGCCTCCGCCAAGTTCCCCGGCGCCCGGCATTACGTCGACTGGCGAAAATGCCTGGATCAAAAGGACATCGACGCCGTGCTGATCTGCACCGCCGACCACACGCACGCCTTCGTCGCGAACTGGGCCCTGAACCGCGGCCAGCATGTCTACTGCGAGAAGCCGCTCGCCAACAGCGTCGAGGAAGCCCGCGTCGTGCGCGCCAACTACCTCAAAAACAAGCGCAAGCTCGCCACCCAGGTCGGCATGCAGCGCCATGCCTACGAGAACTTCAACCGCGTCCGCGAACTCATCCGCGACGGCGCCATCGGCGAACTCCAGCAGGTCAGCGCCTGGGGCAACCGCAAACTCGGTCGACCCGGCTACCTCCCCGCCGGCGGCGATCCCCCGCCCGGCTTCCACTGGGACCTCTGGCTGGGACCCTCCTCCTACCATCCGTACAACGCCGATTACTTCTCCGGCGGCGCCGGCATGAACTGCCTCCAGTGGAACATGTACTGGGACTTCGGCACCGGCCAGGTCGGCGACATGGGCAGCCATACCATGGACATCGCCTGGAACGGCATCGATGCCGGGCTGCCCACCTCCGCCGAGGCCAAGGGCGATCCCTACCATCCCGAGGTCAGCCCCGTCATGCTCGAGATGCACTTCGATCATCCCGCCAACGCCTGGCGTCCCGCCATCAAGGTCTCCTGGTACCAGGGCGGCGCCATGCCCGCCTCCCCTGCCCCGTGGGTCGACCTCAACAAGATCGGGCACGGGGCCATGTTCGAGGGCAGCAAGGGCGCGCTCGTCGCCGAGTTCAATGCCCGCCTCCTCATCCCGTTCGGCAACGCCGCCGACATGACCTACTACCACCCCCGCTCCAAGACCGAACTCCTCCCGCCCCTCGGCGATTTCCAAGGCGAATGGATCAAGGCCTGCAAGGGCGATCTCAAGACCTCCTGCGACTTCGACTACAGCGGCACCATGATCGAGCAGATGATGCTCGGCCTCGTCGCCTACCGCGTCGGCCGCAAGATCAAGTACGACGGCGCCTCCGGCAAAGTCACCGACTGCCCCGAGGCCGAACCGCTCCTCCGGCGCACCTACCGGACGGGCTGGACGCTGGACGGCTGAGCTTTCCGTCCGTCGGACGCAAACCGGTCTTCGGGCAGGCTCGTTGACCGAGAAAACCTGTGCCAAAGCACACGGGACCAAGCGGTTGAACCAGGGCGATTGACCAAGTCCGGTGCGGAACCGCGTGGTGGGGACGGCGACTGCCGAGTCGCCGGTTTCCCCTTTGGTTCCGCCTGCTTCGATCGCCCCGCGACCCGGCCCGCCGTCGCGCAGACGCCATGGCGGCGAGGCGGCGAGTCGCCGCGGGCCCCCATCGACTTTGTCCCTCCACTTGGCAGTTGAGCATCGCCGCCGATTCCAACATTGCAATCGTTCCTCGTGATGGAAGAATTGCAATGAATGATCCCGCGGCGATTGACCTCTTCCGTTCAAGACCTGCTCTCCCGCCATCCCGTCGTCGCCCTGCTGGGACCCCGGCAGGCCGGGAAAACCACGCTCGCGCTGCAAATCGCCGAAACCCGGCCGTCGGTCTACCTCGACCTCGAATCCCGCCCGGATGCCGCGAAACTGACCGAGCCCGAGCTCTTCCTCTCCGGACACCGGGACAAACTGGTGATTCTCGACGAAATCCAGCGCGTGCCCGAGCTGTTCCCGGTGCTGCGCGGGCTGATTGACGCCCGTCGACGGGAGGGCAGCGGCGCCGGCCATTTTCTGGTTCTGGGCTCGGCCTCGGTCGATCTGCTTCGGCAATCGGCGGAAAGCCTGGCCGGACGCATCGTCTACGCGGAGCTGAGCCCGCTGGACCTGCTGGAGACCGGCGAAGGGAAGGGCGAGGACCTGTGGTTGCGAGGCGGCTTCCCGCGGAGTCTGCTCGCCGCATCCGACGCTCACTCGCTGGAATGGCGCCGGGCGTTCATCCAAACCTACCTCGAGCGCGACATTCCGCAGCTTGGGCCGCGACTGCCGGCGGAACTGCTGCGGCGTTTCTGGACCATGCTGGCCCACGAACAGGGCGCGATGCTCAACGCCGCCCGCCTGGCCACCGGCCTCGGGGTGAGCGGCCAGACCGTGGGGCGCTACCTCGATCTGCTCTGCGACCTCTTTCTCGCGCGAAGGCTTCCGCCCTGGACGGGAGACACGGCCAAGCGCCTCGTGCGCTCACCCAAGGTCTATGTCCGCGACAGCGGTCTCGTGCACGCGTTGCTGGAGTTGAGCGGACGGGACCAGGTCCTGGCACATCCCGTGGTGGGTGGGAGTTGGGAGGGACATGTGCTGGAGACGTTGCTGGCCGTCGCGCCGCCCGGCACTCAGCCGAGCTTCTACCGCACCTCGGCGGGAGCGGAGGTGGACCTCGTGCTGCGGTTCCCCGGACCTCGCACCTGGGCCATCGAGATCAAGCGAAGCCTCGTGCCGACGCCCAGCCGCGGCTTTCACCACGGCTGCGCCGAAATCAAACCGGACGAGCGTTGGGTCGCCTATCCGGGGCGGGACCGATTCGCCGTCGGCGAGGGAGTCCAAGCCATCGGAATCAGCGACCTCGCCGAGCGTGTCCGGGATCAAGCCATCGGCTAGGAGTTGGTCGCGGCTGAACGGCTTCACCGGATCCTCGTCGGCCCCGAGGTCGGGACGATTCTCGGCGGCGCGGCGGAGGGCCTGTTCGCCGTCGCCCGCGGCGAGGACGCGGCAGCCCCGGCGGGCGAGGCAGTCGGACAGGACGCTGCACATGGCGAGTTCGCCTCGACGCCGACCACCCCGCCCCGGCCCCCAACCTCGAAGCGAATGCTCGGAGAAGTCGGTGGACTCCCCCATTCCAGGACCCGGGGATGAATGCCCGGTGCCGGGAGCCGATCACCGGGTGGGGATAAGCTGTTCGTAGTCCTCGATCCGTCCGCCATCCAGGCAGCACGCGATGATGCGCTTGCCGAGGGGGTCGAGATCCGGATCGCGGAAGTCCGCCAGGCACTTGTGGAAGAACGCCCGTAGGATCTCCGCACCCTGGTCGTAGGCATCGACGCCGACCTCCGGTTGAGTGTCCACCTGGAGGAACCAGCGGGCGATCATGCGGCCTTCGACCTGCAACTGGTGCAGCGTGTGGCCGAGCAGCGGACAGCGGGCGGGGCGCAGTTGATCCGGACGGAACTTCGCCGCGCCGCGCCGGGCGAGGTATTCGCGGGCAATCCACTGGGGCATGAAGCCCACCCGCCAGGCGCCCACGTGCTGGTTGGGACAGAGAATGTGCCGCATGCGGGTGTTCTCCGCGAACTGGCGCAGGAGGAGGTTGGCCTGGTCGACGCGGCGTCCGGTGGCGAAGGGCCAGTAGGAGCCGACGCCCTCGCTGGTCATCCCCTCGGTGTCCACGATGCTGGGGTTGGCGTGGCCGCGCGGCGAGACGAGCCGCCACAGCCAGGCGAGGGAGGGGGGAAGGATGTGGAACACGCCCAGGATCCCGTAGGTGGGATGTTCCCGTGTGCAGGGCGGCGTGCGCACGCCGAAGCTGCGGATGTCGACCGGCACCGCTCCGTCCACCACCCCCGGATAAGCTTTCCGGGGGACGATGAGACGCGGGTTGGGACAGCGCCTTCCCGGTGCGTCCTCGATGTGTTCCCAGACGAGGGCGCGGCTGCCGGGGACGGCGTCGATGCTGAGGAACAGCAGCGGCACGGGGGGTTCGGCAGCCAGTTTCTCCAAGTGCACATCCGTCCCATAGTGCTCCAGGTGGTTGACGCGCACGAACCACGCGTTCTCCGCGTCGGTCAACACGAGCTTGCCGTTACCGTCCTGCAACGACGGATGGCACAGGGCCATGTCATCCGTCACCGCGCGCAATTCGCAGCTTCGCGGGATCTCCAGGTGGCGCTTCTCGCCGGTGACCAGGTTCTCCCCCAGGAGCAGGCGGCCATCCGGCTCGCGATGAGCTTGCTCCAGCATCTCGCTCTTGCCGCCGCCGCTGGCGCCTTCGTGCATGATGGCGACTACGTTGTCGTACGGGGTCACCACCTGGACGGTGGAGCAGTGATTGGTGGTCCAACCTTCGAGTTCGCCCAACCCGAGGAGCACGCCATAAATGCCCTTCTTGGCGCTCGGTCCGGGGTACAGGTTGTAGGAGAAGAGCTCGTGCAGGCCCTGGCGGCGGTTGTGCACGACGACCTGTTTGCCCGCGAAATGCGTGTGCCGGAAGACCGGCGCGACGTAGATGATCGCGCGCGGCGCGAAGCTTGCCGGGATCTCCTCGGAAGGGATGATGCCTTGCAGCATGGCCAGGCCCAGCGCGAAGAACCCCGCGTTGGACGGCGCGATCACCAGGGCGTCCATCCCCATGCCAGCTCCCCCGGCAACGAAACCGAACATCGCGAGCTCCTGGTTCCGGAGCCACTCGAAGGTTTCCTGCCGCAGCGGGGCGAACTCCGTCCCGAAACGTCGCCGGAAGGGTTCCTTATCGGTGGGCAGTTCGTCGCCAATCACCATGCAGTCCGGGTCCCGACGGCGCATGTAGGGCTCGGGGTAGTTGGCGACCACACCGTTGCGGACCCGGGCGACCGTGGCTTCGACGACGCGTCCCTTGCCCGGGACTTCGTAGGCGACTTCGAAGTAGTTCGACCCGGCGCCGCCGCAAGCCAGGTCGACGAGTTCATGGGTGGCGCTGCCGATGGTGAGGCGTTTGCAGTGAGTGAGTAGTTCCGCGGCTTCCGCGGGTGGGTGGTACTTATTCCAGTTCATCGGGGTATCCGTTTGCGACGCTTGGCATTCTGGGGGGGCTGGCCCGATATGGGTGTCTTCCCCCCGGGGTCCGTCCTCACCTCGCACCTGGTGCGGCGGGGGGATGCCGCCTCGGTTGGCCCTTCTTCCGCTTCGCCAGCCGCCTACGGCGTTGCTCGATCTGTTCGCGCAGGCGCTCCAGAACCTTGGTCCAGGCTGCGGGCCACGTGTGGTCGCGGGCTGCGACATGAATGTCCGGACCGGGCACCATCAGCATCACGGCCGCCTGGACAGGCGGCGTCGACGCGCGCTGGCGCTCCAGAGAAATGCGAGCGTGCTCGATGGGGACGAGATGGGCGAGCGCTTGCAGATCCGCAGCCAGGCGGTCACGGAGATCGTCGTCCCAGTTCATACCCAAGATGAGGAAGTCCATCTCCATGGCGGCGGGCACCACGGATTTGCCCGAGGGCGATTTGCGCGGGGAGTTCATCGTAAGCAGGTGAATGGACCGTCAATCTTTGGCCGCCACATGAAGCACGGAGTTGAAACCGCCGAACGGATTCGGCACGGACTCCGTGGCCAGCGGGTCCAGCATCCACTCCCCGTCGACGACCAGACAGTACTCGTAGCGGCCCGGCGGCAGGCGCAGCTGCTTGATCCATCGACCCTCCGCGATGGGAATCATGGGCGTCACCGCAGGGCGCCATTCGTTGAACGTTCCCGCCACGAGAACCGCGCTGGCGCCCGGGCGGATGAATTCGAGGCGGACCTCGACTTCCTCCGGCTGTTGCTCGTCATCGCTAAGTTGGCGGATGCTCCTGATCGCGGTCCGGCTCATGGACCTCTTCGTCATGGTTGGGGTTGAGTTCATGGCTCGTGGTCAATTCTTCCGCGCGGGGGCACCCCGGGCCACTACGGTTAATGGATCGTACTTTTAGGTTTAACCTAATACGGTCACGGGCATGGAATTCCTGAACTTCCACCACTTGCGCTACTTTTGGGTGGCCGCCAAAGAGGGCGGACTGACGCGGGCCGCATCGAAACTGCACGTTTCCCAGCCGAGCATCTGTACCCAGATCCAGGCGTTGGAGGCCGTGTTCGGCGAGAAGTTGCTGCGCCGCAGCGGGCAAGGCCTGGCACTTACGGAGGCAGGCCAGCGGGTGTTCAGCTTCGCGGAGGAGATCTTCTCACTGGGCGACGACCTGCTGAACACGATGAAGCAGCGCCCCACGCTTCGTCCGTTGCGCGTGAACATCGGGATTGCCGACTCGTTGCCCAAGCTCGTTGGCGCGGAACTGATCAAGCCCGCGTTTCAATTGCCGCAGGCGGTTCAAGTCTCGTGCCGCGAGTGGCCCGTGCCGGAACTCATGGCGCATCTGGCCGCCCACCGGCTGGACATCGTGTTAGCGGAGCAACCCGCATCCGCGCTCTCGAATCTCAAGGCCTTCGACCATCTCTTGGGCGAGAGCACGGTTTCGTTCTGTGCCGAGCCTCGACTGGCCGCCCAACTCAAGCGCCACTTTCCGTGCTCCATGCACGGCGCTCCCGTGCTGCTGCCCACGCCGGAGACGCCGATGCGCCGTTCCCTTGAAAAATGGTTCCACGACGAAGGCATTCAACCGCGCCTCGTGGCGGAATTTGACGATCCCGCGATGATGAAGGTCGTGGCGACCCAAGGGATGGGGTTTTTTCCCGTGCCGACGGTCGTGGTTCAAGAGTCAGTGACGAGGTATGGCGTTCGTCTCATTGGCACTGCCAAGACGTGCCGGCAGCAGTTCTACGCCATCACCAGCGAAAGACGGTTCGCGCATCCGGCGGTGACTGCCATCACGAAGCAGGCACAAGTGTCGCTTTTCCGTCGGTGTAAAGAGGTCCGTGCCGGACCTTAGGAATCCACGGGAAAGGCGGGACGGGTGGAGGGTGGGTGGACCACGGCGCGCAAGGTGCGGATTGAGTTCCCGGGGGCGGAGGTCCCGCCGGGGTCACATCTCCGATTTTGACAAATAGCCTCCGGCCGGAAGGCAGGACGCCGACCTTCGATCCAAATGTCAAAATCGGAGATCCGACCCTGCCTGGAGAGATGACACGATTTTTCGGGCGGATCCGGACCGGAGGATGTTCCCGGAAACGTGGACGAGGGCAGCGGGAAATCGGGTAGGCGCGCGCACGCGTACCTGCTGAAAGGGCGGTCGTGGATCGCGGGGCGACTGGGGATGGCTGATGCGCCGCGGGTGACACAGGCGACGAAGGCGGTGCGTGGTGACCTGCGAGGTGGGCGGGAGGCGTTGAAGAAGTTGGGTTGAGGCAAGGACGTCCCCGACAGCCGGCCTAAATCGGGATCACACCGTCGCCCCCGTCATCGCGGTGAACCGAGGACCGGCCCAGCTCCGGGGACGATCCGCGTCCGAGGGCGCCGGGATTGGCCCGGACCGACGCCCGGCACGCACCTCGCACCCCAGGAGACGCTCACGCGATCCCGTGGAGGGTCTCCCGCGTCCGTCATGACGAACAGAGCCAGCCCCCGCCTCGAGGCGAGTGCTCATGGAAATCGGTGGATTCCTGAATTCCGGGACGGATCCCCAAGCCGGTGGCAGCGGCCACCTGTTCCAGGGACGGTTCAAGTCGAACCTGGTCGATGAGGGCAGCTGGCCGGAGGTGATCAGGCTGAGGTCAACGCCGCCCGGGCATCCTCCAGCGTGCCCGTTTTCTCCATGAAGTAGTCGTACCCACCCGGATAGGCCTTCGCCGTCCCGTTGTTGACATGCAGCACCTTGGTCGCGAGGCGGCGGATGAAGTGCACATCGTGGGAGATGAACACCAGCGTGCCTTCGTAGCGTTCCAACGCGAGAGTCAGTGACTCCACGGTGGTGATATCCAGGTGGGTCGTCGGCTCGTCCATCAGCAGAAGGTTGGGCGGATCCACCAGAAACTTCACCAGGTTCAGCCGGCTCTTCTCTCCGCCGCTCAGGACGGAGGTCAGCTTGTAGATCTCCTCCTTGCGGAACATGAACGATCCCAGGATGCCCCGCGCCTCGTCCTCGCGGAGCGCCGGCGCGCTGGCGAGCAGCTCCTCCAGCACGGTCCGCGTCGGGTCCAACGTCCCGGAGCGATGCTGGCTGTAGTAGCCCAGTTTCGCGTTGTGCCCGAGGTCGCGTTCGCCGCGTTGGATCTCCACCACCCCGGCGATGATCTTCAGAAGGGTGGACTTCCCTGCACCATTCGGGCCCACCAGGACCGTGCGTTCGCCCCGCTCCACCGTCAGGTCCAGGCCCGCATAAACCCGGTGCGTGCCGTACGCCATGTGGATGTCCTCGAGCGAGATCGCCCGCTGACCTCCCCGGGGCGGCTGCGGAATCTGGAATCGGAATGGCTTTCGCGGCGGCGTCGGCTTCTCGATCAACTCCATGCGCTCGATCTGCTTCAGCTTCGCCATCGCCTGCGACGCCTTGGAGGTGACCGAACGAAAGCGGTCGGCAAATTCCTGGAGCGCCTGGATCTCCTTCTGCTGGTTCTTGTGGGCGGCGAGCTGCTGCTCGTAACGCTCCTCCCGCTGGCGCAGGTGGTCCGAGTAGTTCCCGGCATAGGCGATCAGCTTCCGGTCGGCGATCTCGTACACCTGCGTGATGATCTCGTCCATGAACTGGCGGTCGTGGGAAATCAGCAAGACCGCGCCGGAATAGTTCCTCAGGTAGCTCTGAAGCCAGAGCAGGGACAACAAGTCGAGATGGTTGGTCGGCTCGTCCAGCAACAGGAGATCCGGCTCCATGACGAGCAGGCGAGCCAGCCGGGCGCGCATGATCCAGCCGCCGCTCATCTCCCGCGCCTTCCGCTCGAACTGCCCCTCCTGATACCCCAGCCCCTTGAGCATCTTCATCGCCTTCGCCGTCACCTGGGGATCGTTCAGCGCCTCGTGCTTGGCATGGGCTTCCATGTACTCCGGGCCGTCCACGGCCCCCACCTTCTCCAGATCATGCAACCGCTGCTCCAGCAGAGGCAGCTCCTCGACCCGCCCGGTCGCGACATCCAGCACCGTCTCGTCCCCCACCGCCTCCCCTTCCTGGGGCAGATACCCCACCATGGTCCAGGGATCGCGCTCGATCACCCCTTCGTCGGCCACGTTCCGCTTCAGGATCAGCGAAAACAGCGTGGACTTGCCGGCGCCATTGGGGCCGACCAGCGCCACGCGATCGCCATAACCCACCTGGATCGAGGCGCCCGCGAACAGCGTGCGCCCGGCCACTGACATTTTGAGATCACGAATCGACAGCATGATAAGACAATTCCAAAAAGGAGGGGATCACCGATCCTTCGGTCCACCCGCGACCGCAAACTCCCCTTCCCGGTCCGGTCGGACGCCACGACGCGTCCCGACCGCTGGTCACCCTCGCCCGTGGTCCACCGATCGTTCAACAGGTTTTGCGATTGGACGCGGGGGAATCAGGGGCAGGCGATCTGCCGGTCGGATCCGAATCGAAGGATGATCCCGGACACGCCGTGCGAAGGCTGCGGGAAGCCGGGCTGGACGGTGTCGCGGTGCCTGGCGCCGCGCTGGTGGGCTACGGTGAATGGCGTCGGCGCCGGCGCGCCTGAACCAAGTTCGCCTCGAGCAGGGCGGCGGGGTGGGTGCCTGGGGGGAGGGGGTTGCGCCGCGGGTGATGCCAGGGACGAGGGCCGCCGTCGCCTCGGCTATGGCGCTTCCCACGCCTCCAGCGGGTGGCCGGGAGCGACGTGCACGAAGACCCGGGCGTCCGCGGCGAACTGCATCCAGTTGCGCGGGGCCGGAACGTTCATCCGCAGGCGTTCGCGGCGAGGTTCGCCGGGGACCGGCAGTGCGTCCCAGAACTGCAGCGTGCGGTCGCCGGAGGTCGCCACGATCCTGCCATCCCCCGTCAGGGCGAGTGCGGTCACGGCGCCAGAGTGCGCGGGCCAGTTCTCGTCGCGCAGTTCCGCGCGGGTGTCGACGTCGAACACGCGCACGCGGCCGTCCTCGTTGCCCACGAACAGCCGCCGTCCGTCGGGGTGAAACGCCACGGCGGTGTCATAGTCGGGCGCGTCGCCGAGGGAGACGAAGCCGCCGTTCACATCCGCCGCCTGATACAGCCGCGCACGGCGACCGAGAAAGCCGGTGACGGCAATGAGTCGACCGTCGGGCGAAAGGTCCACGCAGTTGACCGCGCTGACGCCATGGAGCATGCGCTGGTCGCGGGTGCCCGTGGCGATGCGTGACTCGAGGTCCACGACCAGCAGCTTGCCGGGGATGAGGCCGACCACCGTGCGTTCGTCGCGCGATAGCACGCCGCGCACGACCGGACCGAAACCGGGATGCGAGGGGATGCCCTGCACACGCCAGAGCTCGTTGGGTGGTTCGCCGTCGTCGCCAGGCGGCGCCCAAACCACGATTTCGCCCGTGTGGAAATGCCGGGTCACGGCGCCGCCATCACGCCGCACCGCGAGGGGATACTGCCATTCCGGCAGCGGCATGCGGCGACCGGACTGCCGGTCCCACAGCCACGTCCGGTTCGTGTCCGCGCGATAGAGGGCGAACCGTCCGTCCGCCGACATCGCTGGGTGCTCCCAGGAATTCAGCGTCCACACGCCGCCGACGCGCGAGTTCGGCGCGGTCGGCGTGAGCGGCCACTGGCGCAGAGTGCGGTCGCCTCCCACCGTCGTCAGCCCGCGCGGCCCGGGCAGAAAGGTCAGGTCACGGACGGCCTCCTCGTGACCGAGCAGGAACTGGATCTGTCCCCCGAACGCGGAACGGCTAAGCAGGTTCATCGGCGGCAGCCGCGGGCCGGAGGGCGGAACCGGTTGGGCCAGCTCGGGAAACGTGTCGTCGTCGTAGGTGGCGGATTCCGGTTTGGGCTGGAGGAATCGCAGGGCGCGCAAGGCGCGGTCGTCGGTGGCCACCGCCAGGACCGGTTCATCGGGGCTGAAGGCCAGCGCGTGGATCTGCGTGCCCAGTTCCAGGCTGAAGACAGGCTCCGAATTGCCCAGGGCGAACACGCTGATGAATTTCGGCTGGCCGATTTGCCCGGCAAGGGCAGCTCCGAGGTGAACCTGGCCGCGGTCGAAGGCGAGCAGCGCCGGGGAGGCGATGGGTAACAAGGTCTCCCGCGGCGACCTGAGCTGGGCGGCGACGGGCACGAGTTGCTCGACCGGCAGCACTTCGATGCGTACGCCATTGGGGTGGTCCCGCGACCAGGCGATTTGCTCGCGGTCGTCCGAAATCGCCAGCGGGGCATAGACGCGGCCGGCCAATCCCTCCGCCTTTCCGGTGGTGAGGTCGAACACCGCGCCCGGCTGCCGGCCCGTGGCCCCCCAGACGGTGTTGCCCGCGTAAAGCACCCGATGGTCATCCAGCCAGACGCCGCCCATGTGCCGGCTGGCGGCGGAGTGGACCCGTCGTCCGGAATCCGTTTCGGCAATGATGAGCAGATCGCCGTCGCCGCAGAGGAAATGGCGTCCGTCGGGCGAGAACGTGAGCTGATGAAACCCCTTTTCCAGCGCTTCCGGGGCGTGTTCGGCAAGACAGTCGGGCACGGTTGCGCCGGTTTCGATGGCGCCGGTGGCGGGATCAAGCCAGCGCATGACGCGGTCCTCGCCGAGCACGGCAAGGCGTTGGCGTACCGGTTCCCACACGAGGCAGCGCGGCGCGGGGGTGGCGAGTTCGAACCCCCGGGTCTCGTCGCCGCGACAGAGCCATTGGAGCAGCCGCCACTCGAAGCCGCGACGTTCCGGCGGCAGTCCGGCCAGCAGGCGGCGGGCGTGGCCCAGATCGCCCTGCTGGCGAGTGGCGAGCGCCTGGGCGAGGGTGGCGAAGTAGGCAATGGCGCTGGCCCGTTCCTCGGCCGCCCGGGCGGTTGCCGCGCTGCGTTCGGCCTGGCCACGGGCGAACTCAGCCTGGCGCCACTGCCAGATCACGCCACCGACGCCAAGGCCGCTCGCCACCACCACCAAGGCCAGCAAGCCCGCCACCAGCGGACGCCGCCGGATCCAGCGCCGCAGAAGCTCGGGCGCAGCCAGGGGCCGCGCGAGGATCGGCTCGCCGCGCAGCAGGCGTTCGCATTCCTCCGCCACCGCCAGAGCCGAGGCGTAGCGACGGTCCGGATCGCGCTCCAGGCACTTTCCGCAGAGCGTCGCCCAGTCGACCGGCACGGCCGGGTTCAGCGTGGCGGGCGGGGGAACCTCGGCCGTGGATATTCGAGACAGCACCTCGAAAGCCGACGCACCGACGTACGGGGTGCGCCCGGTGAGCAGGTGAAACAGCACCGCGCCCAGCCCGTAGACGTCCGCCGCCACGGACGACGACCGCGAACCGTCGCGAGCCACCTCGGGGGCGAGGTAGGCGGGAGTGCCCAGCGCACCCCCGGCGAACGTGAGCGTGGCGTCCACGTCGGAGCGCACCGCGATGCCGAAGTCGGCGACCAGCGGCACGTCGTTCGCGTCCAGCAGAATGTTGGAGGGCTTGAGGTCGCGGTGCAGGATACCGTGCTGGTGCGCGTGATGGACGCCGCGCGCGGTGGCGGCGAACAGTTCCGCCAGCTTCCGGAGGCGCGCCTTCGCTTCGGTGGCGCCCGCCCCGACGGGCAGGCGGAACTCCTCCAGGCGACCTGCGAGCGAACCGCCTTCGGCCAGCTTCATGGTGAACCACGGACGTCCGTCCACCTCGCCCACATCGTAAACCGGGACGATGTTCGGATGCTCCAGCGTGGCCGCGAGTTCGGCTTCCTTGCGCAACCGGCCCGCGCTGCCGTCGGCGCCGCCCGCCGTCGCATGAACGATCTTGAGTGCGACCCACCGGTTCAAGCCGCGCTGCTGGGCGCGATACACGATGCCCATGCCGCCGCGGGAGAGTTCCTCCAGCAACTGATAACCCGCAAGACCGCCCGTCCCCGCTGTGCCGCCGCCGCCATCCAGCACCCCGGCGAGGCTGGCCGCGAGGCAACCGCCGCACAGGCCGTGGGTGTCGTCCGGCGCGAGAGTGCGCTGGCAGTTCACGCAGGTGGCGGCCGAAATCATGGGCGGAGGATAGGGCCAAGCGGCAGCGTGGGGAAACCCCGGCTGCTGCCAACGGGAGCCGAGAGCAGGGCAGGCTGCCCTGCGTCAGGCCGAACGGCGTGCGCGCCGCCGGATGCCACCGACCGCTGCCAGCAGCCCGAGGCCCGCCGCCCACGTCGAGGCTTCGGGCACGACGCCGATCATCGCGTCCTCGCCGATCAGCGTGAGGCTCCAGCTGACGAGTTGCATCTGGCCGCCGCCGGCAAGGTCGCCCACGTTCAAGCGCCAGTCGCCGTTGCCGGGCAGGCCGGCGAAAGCACTCAACAGCGCCAACCGGCCGGTACCGTCGTCGGTCGGAGCCAGGCGGCCATCGGGCTGAAACGTGCCGCTGAGCACGCCGCTGACGATGGATTCGCCGTGGATGTCATTCGCCGCGCCGTCCTTGAGCGTCACGTTCCAACCGTCGTAGCCGAAGCCCACCGGGTCGCCGCCGCTGATTCCGACCCGGTTCAGCAGCACGGCCGACGGATCGGTCACCAGAGGCGTGTCGCCGACAGGACTGCGGAGAAGCGACACGAACACATCGCTGGCGAAGCCCGCGCCCTCGGTCGTGCCCCAGAACTGGAAGGAGACCTCGACCTCCGTGAGCTCCAGGATCGCCGACGTGGTGACGCTGTGCAGGTGCGCCGTGAGCACGGGGTCATCGTCCGTGATCAGCGTGCCGGGCGTGAAGGGGCCGTAGGTCTCGATGACGCTGGCGGCGTGGACCGAAGTGGCGGCGGCGAGCAGGGCGGCGGCGGTGGTGAGCAGTTTCATCGCAGGAAGGTTTTCGGTGTTCAGTATTCGGTTGCTCACGGGTTGCCCACCGCGCGGTAGAGGCGCACGGGGTCAGGCGGATTCACGTCGGTATGGGTGAACACGCCGTTGGGCGTCGCGGTGTGGATGGCCGGCGGCACGAACTCGTTCCAGGTGTAGGGCGGGCTCGTGTCGGTCGTGTATTGCACCCGGAAGCTGCCGCCGGGCACGCCGAGGAAGGTGATGGTGAAATCATCTCCGGTCGGGGTGATGGCCAGGGCGTTGGGCGTGCCGCCGCCGGTGCTGGCGGATGTCTCGGTGACTGTGACCGTGCCGGTCACGGTGTGGCCGCCGGGGCCGTCGCTCAGGGTGTATGCGAAGCTGCCGCTGCCGGAGTTGTTCGCCGGGGCGGTGTAGATCACGAAGTTGCCCGAGATGACCACGGTCGAACCGGCAGGCAGCGCGCTGCCGACGGCGGTGAGGGTGAGCGGATCGAGGTCGGCATCACTGTCGTTCCCCAGCAGTTCGGACTTCAGGACCTTGGCCACCCGGGTCGTGTTGGGCCGGTTCAACCCATCCGCAGCCGCCACCGGGGCAGCGTTCTCCACGGTGACCGATCGGGTGCCGCCGATGACGGCGCCATCCTCATCGGTCAGGGTGACGGTGATCGTTTTCGCTCCCAGCGCGGCATAGGTGTGGGTCTTGGACGTGCTGGCCGGATTGCCGGTGAAGTTCTCCGTGTTGCCGTCGCCCCAGTTGATGCTGAAGGCGGACACCGTGTCGGTGCCGGGATCGGTGATGGCGCCGAGGTTCAGCGTGTAGGGCGTGCCGTTGGGCACGGTGGCGTTGCCGGTGAGCGCGATGGTCGGCGCCACGTTGTTCACGTTCAGCGTGAAGGTCGTGGTGCTGCTCAGGTGCGGGCTGCCGTTGTCGGTGGCCGTGATGGTCACCGTGGTCGGGCCCGCCGCGCCGTCCGCGGGGGTGTAGGACCAGTTCCAGCCGCCCGGCGTGGCGAACTTCACCACCCGGCCGTTGCTGAAGTCGGCGATGTAAACGCTGCGGCCCGACGGCGGGAAGGCCGTGCCGTGCGGCAGCGCCAGGTTGCCGACCGTGGTGCTGGGGCCCAGCTTGTCCACGAAGGTGCCGGTGGCCGTGAATTTCTGGATGCGATTGTTGAAGATGTCACCCACTACGATGTTGCCGCCGGGATCGATGCCGATACCCGCCGGGCTGCTGAATTGGCCGTTGCCGTTGCCGCCGGTGCCCCACTTGCCGAGGAAGGTGCCGGCGGTGTCGAAATACTGGACCCGGTTGTTGCCGCGGTCCGCGACATAGAGCGTGCCGCCGGGGCTGATGCGCAGGCCCTGCGGGAAGTTGAACAGGCCGTCGCCGCTGCCGCCGGAACCCCACTTGCGGAGGAACGCCCCGGCCGGACTGAAGACCTGGATGCGGTTGTTGCCGGAGTCGGCAACGTAAACGTCGCCCGCGGCATCCACGGCGACGCAATGCGGCCCGCTGAACTGGCCGTTGCCGCTTCCGAGGGAGCCCCAGGAGGTCAGGAGCGTCCCGGACAGCGTGAACTTGTCGATGCGGTGCCCACCTTTCAGGGCAACATACAGCCAGCCATTGACCGAATCCACGGCCACGCCCGTCGGATTGCCGGAGACCAACCAGCTCGTGACGAGGCTGCCGCCGGCGTTGTATTTGTAGAGGGTGTTCTGGCCCTCATTGGCGACGTAGAGGTTCTCCTGGCTGTCCAAGGTCAGCTCGATGGGCGTGCCGCCCTGGGTGAGGGTCTGCTGGTGGGTCCAGGTGCCGGCGCCGCTCTGGGTGATGGTGCCGACGGAAGCCGTGACGGTCACCGTGTCGCCGTTCGCATCGGCGAAAGTGCCGGAGTTGAAGGCGGTGGTGCCTTCCGAAACCGTGACGGTCGCGGCGTCCCCCGCCACGGTCGGGGCCTCGTTCTCCACGGTGACCATCTTGGTGCCGGCGTTGGCGTGGGTTCCATCCTCGTCGGTGAGCGCCACCGAGATCGTCTTGCTGCCGGCGCTCGCGTAGGTGTGGGTCTTGGACGTGCTGGCCGGATTGCCGGTGAAGTTCTCCGTATTGCCGTCGCCCCAGTTGATGCTGAAGGCCGTCACGGTGTCCGTGCCGGGATCCGTGATCGCGCCGAGGTTCAGCGTGAAGGGTGTGCCGTGGTCGACCGTGGCGTTCCCAGTGAGCGCGATGGTCGGCGCGACGTTGTCGACCGCGAGCGTGAAGGTCGCGGTGCTGCCCAAGGCCGGCGAGCCGTTGTCGGTGGCGGTGATGGTCACGGTGGTCGGGCCGGCGGGGCCGTCGAGCGTCGCGTAGCTCCAACTTGCCGAATCGAGAACAATGCCGCCGAGGCCGTTGGCAGCGTGGGCAGTGTCGTTGATGCCGGAAATCACGAACACGTCCCCGGCCTGCGCCGCGATATCGAAGAAGTAGTAATCCACCGTCTGGTTCCGGGAGGTGCCATCGCCGGCGGCGACGTCGCCCGAATCGTAGGTGCCGCCTGCGGTCTGGCGTAGCCGGAGCGTGGTGGGCGACACGGCGGGAACGCTGCTGTTGTCCACCAGGATGCCCAACCGGACGCGCCGCGCCTGAGTAAAGGTGAGGGTATAGAAGTCCGTCGGTACCGCCCCGGACGGGGCGTCGTAGATGATCCCGGCGACCTTTTGCGGGCCGCCCGGGTTGACCGGATCATCGATCGTCCGGTAATCAGGGGTGCCGCCAAAAAGGAGCAACGCGGGGTTGCGGGTGATGGTGGCGTAGGCCGGATTGACGACCGTCTCGACACCGTCCAACGCCCCGATCGCATAACCATCGGTGCCGTAAACGTTGTTGCCGTCCAAGTCCTTGGTTTTGACCACGCTGGACGTGCGCCATTGGCCGGCCGTGGCGAGGTCTGACCCGGCAAAGGCGCTGGTCCCGCCGCTTGCGGATACCGTGCCGAGCGACGCGGTGAGCGTCACCGTATCACCGTCCGGGTCGCTGAAGGAGATCCCATTGAAGGCCTCGGTGCCCTCGTTGACGGTGATGGTGGAGCTGTTGGCGGCGACGGTGGGCGGGTTGTTGACGGTCCCGGTTCCGGTCAGCGCGAAGTCGTAGTTGCTCTCGTCGCAGTCGTCGTTGACGACGTTGAGCGTCGCGGTGCGGGCTCCTGCGGCCGTCGGCGTGAAGGTGACCGTGAACGTCGTGCTGTCATTCGCCGCCACCGTCGCCGGCAGGGTGATGCCCGAGACCGCGTAGTCGCCGGGATTCGCACCGCTGAAGGAGAGGGCAGAAACCGTCAGGTCCAAGGTTCCCGTGTTTTCCAGCGTGAAAGTCTGAGCCACGCCGGTGCCGACCAAGGATGAACCAAAATCAGTGCCGTTGGCCGTGCCGGTCGCGGTCGTGCCGTCCGGGATGGTCACCAGCGGCGAGCCCCCCTTCAGGTTGATGTCCGGCACGCCGGAGGGGAAGGCGGAGGCGGTTTCCGTAATGCCGGAACCGTCGGTCCAATTGCTGGTGAGGCCTGTGAGGGCGAAGTTGTTCAGGGTGCCGTTCGAGTTGCCGGTGGCGTCCACGGCGGTGGTGACCCCGGCGTTGTTTCCGCCCACCGTGCCGTGGTTGAGCTTGTAGTAGCCCACGAGGCACGGGGACAGCACGGCCAGTTCGGCGGACTTGTAGGCCTGAAGTTCGGCCGCCGAGCGGGCCACCGCCCAGATGCGCACTTCATCCAACGCGCCGGCGAAGGGATACAGGAATCCCGTCGTCTCGTTGCCCAGGCGCACGGGCACCGTGGTGGTGGCAGGCCCCGGCGTGCCGGAGGTCCAGACCGAGAATCCGTCGGAGACGCCATCCACGAAGAGGCGCCCGCCGGTCGAGTCGACCACGAAGGCCACATGGTGCCAGGTACCGTTGTTGATGGGCGTTGCCCCCACGATCCCCGCGCCGGTCGGGAAAATGGCTCCTGCGCCGCCGGGCCGGAAGAACCATGCCGTCAGCTTTCCTCCGCCCATGCCCATCTGCCAGCCGTTGCCCGAACTGCCCACATACTTGGAGACGAGAATTCCATCGGCATCCGTGGTCTTCACCCACGCTTCCACCGTGAAGGGGTAGCTGAGTTGGCCCGCCGAATGGGGGATGTCCACGGAATCATTCGCGCCATCGAAATGCAGCGCGGTGGCAGGGGGCAGGGTGCCGGTTCCCTCCACGGCGAAGTCGTAAGGATTCTCGTCGCAGTCGTTGCTCGCGACGCTGATGGTGGCCGTGCGCGGTCCGCTGTCGCTGGGGTCGAAGGTGACGGTGAAGGTCGCCGAGTGGCCGGGAGGAATCGGGCTGGCCGGAGTCAACGCCCCCAGCGTGAAATCCGCTTGGTGCGTGCCGCTCTTGCTGATGCCGGAAACCGTCAGGTCCGCCGTGCCGAGGTTCTCGATGGTGAAGGTCCGGACCACGGTGCCGCCTGCCACCATCGTGCTGCCGAAATCCGTGTGATCGGCCGTGTCCGGCGAGGTGTCGCCATCCACAATGGGAACGTTTTGGCCTTTGACATTTGCTTCGGGTTCGCCCGGCGGAGTTCCGCCCGGGGCGAAGGTGAAGTTGGGGCCAAAACAACTTTTCTCGACCAAGCCGGTGGCCGTCGCGTCGAGGGTGGGGAACTGCAACAAGGCAACGCCATTATTCAACTTGCCCCGAACAAACGTGACCGTGGAGTCGGTTGCCACGGTCGTTACGCCGTGGAGAAAGCGATCGTGGCTGCCACCGTTGAACACGACCGCCCCGATTCGATACGTGCCCGCCGCCAGCACCACGGGTGTGATGGACACGTAACGATAGCCACCGTTCAGAGGGGAACTCGTCCCGGCAGCAACCGTGCCCGAGGCCCGCAACGTGCCGCACAGATCGAAGATGCCGACGTCATGGGCCGTGACCAGGCCGTCGTTGCCCTCATCATAGAAGCCCAACCGGTCCACGGTGATGGTCTGGCTGACGGAGAATTCGTAGCCCACAGTGAAGCCCTGGTTGTTGAAGCGGAAGAGGCCGCCCCCGGTCAGGCCCGTCACGGCGGGACGGATGGGCGTCGTGAAGGTGAGTTCGCTGCCGTTACGGCTGCCGACGCTGTTCACGGCGGTGACGCGGAAATAGTAAAGCGTGCCCGCCGCCAAACCTGTGAGGCTGGCGCTGACCGACTGCGCGGTCGAGCCGTCGTTCGGCGACAGGGTGACGCTGGCCGTGCTGCCGTAGCTGGGGGTGGTCCCGTATTCGAATTGTGCCGTGGTGGCGGTGCCCGCGGGATTGATCGTGGCGTTGAGGGTCGCCGTGGCGGAGGTCACGGCGGTGGCGGCGCTGGTCGTCACGGCGGGCGGCTCGTTGACCGGCGTGCCGATGGTGGCGGAGCCGAAGGTGAGGTTGTCGTAGCTGGGGTTGCCGCTCCACCTGGACAACACTACCGACTTGGCCGTGCCGGAAAAACTCGCGCTGCCGGTCGTGTTTCCATTCAGCGAGAAACCCTGCGAGGCGAGGAGGGTGCCGGTGCCGTTCTCGCCATCATAGACGTTGATGGCGAAGCCAATTGCGACGTTGATGGCCTGCACGGAGAAGCCCGTGGTGAAACCCGCCGGCACGTTGAAGGTGGGATTGTTCAAGCCGTCGAGCACGCCGCCGATGGCGGGGCCGGCGGTGTTGGCCACGATGCCGACATTCGGCCCGCTGTTCCCGGCGCCATCCGTGCCGCCGTTGTAGTAGCCGCCGACCGCGCCGCTCGCCGTGGTGAAGCCGATGGTGGTCGGGGCGATGGGGTCCGCGTGGACGAGGGCAGCCGGGAGCACGCACCACGACAAGAGCGCGAGACAGGCTGCCCGGAAACCGGCGGAACGCGGACGGCCGGGAACGACGACCGGACGCAAGGTAGGCTGATTCATGGCGGGGACTGGAGAGCTTCGGAGGGGCGACGCGTCCCGAGCACCACCTCCTCCACGGATTGGGTGACCTGGAGAGCGCCCTCCACGTAGCTGCTACAACGTCTGCCGCCGGGAGTAACGAAGCAGCGTACGATTTTCGCGCAGGCGAGGATCCGGCGCCGGGACCGCGCGCCCTTCCGGTCCTCCGCCTCCGCCGAGGGAGGCCGCGGAAGGTGCGGTTGGGGTTCGCGCCCCAGGCGGTGCTGGAGGGACCGGAAAGTCCCCCTTCCCGGCCCGCTTCAAGCCCGCAGCATGGTCAGCACATGACCGATCTCCGCCTCGATGTCGCGCAGGTCGCTGACCTGGCTGGCGATCTCCTCGCGGAAGAGTTCGCGATAACGCTGTCGGAAGCGTTGCAGCGCCATTTTGAACGCGCCTTCGGTCAACCCGACGGTGGGCGCGAGTTTGGCGTAACCGGCATCGGCCTGCGGGCCTTCCGCGAGAACCCGCTTGAACGCGTCGAAGCGGTCGGCCTGGCCGGCGGCGGCGCATTCGGCCTGGAGGCGGTCGAGCACGCGGTTCACGACCGCCTTGGCCCACTTGCGCTCGAACTCCCGTTCCGGCGTCTCGTCGTGACGCAGGCAGTCCAGCTCCGTGTCGCTCAGTTCCTCCAGGGAAACGGGCTCCGCGCCGGGGCTGCGCTTGAGGCGGGTGGCGTGCTTGTGCTGGTTGTGCAGGTGGTTGCGAAGGCTGGTGAGCAGGAACGTGCGGAAGCGGCCCCGCTCGCGCTGGGCGGCGGCGAGGGTGCGGCGCTCCAGCAGGTGCGCGAAGAAGCCCTGGGTCAGGTCTTGGGCGCGATCCGGCGAGCCGGTGGAGGCGCGGACGTAGGCATGGACCGGCATCCAGTAGGCCCGGCACAAGGCCTCCAACGCCACGACCTGCGCCGGCGAGCGCGTGTCCGCGGCGTCGCCCAGCACGGTCCAGTGTGTCGTCGGAAATGTGCCCCCGTTGCTCAAGGAAATCCCGGCGCAGATTGGCCAGGAACGGGGTCCGTCGGCAATGCCGCGCGACGATGGGAAGCTGGCCAGGGTGGCCAGGAGAGCATCCGCCTCCCCCGCCGGAAACGAACTCATCCTCCCAATATCCAAGCCATTGTGGATGAGTAGCTTGGAAGAATTGTCGGAGAGGGGGTGTGAGGGGTGGAGGGTGGGTGAACCACGGCGCGCACGGCGCGGATCCAGTTCCCGTGGGCGGTGCACCCCGTGATGGGCCGGTGGAACCAGGGGCAGGCGATTCTCAGGTCGGGTCCGGACCGAAGCTTGATCCAGGACATGCCGGACGAGGGCTACGGCAAGGCGGGTTGGCGCGTGCACGGGTCCGTGCCGATGGGCCGTCGTGGATCGCGGGGCGGCGGGGATGGGGGAAGCGTCGCGGGCGACGCCCGCGACGGAAGGGGTGCAAGAGGCGGCGCGCGGAAGACTGCGACATGGGCGGGAGGCGTTGCCGAAGCTCGGTTGAGGCCAAGGCATCCCCGAAAACCGGCCCAAATGCGGATCAAACCGGCGTCCCCGTCATTGGGGAAAACCAGGAACGGTCAATGGCTTCAAGCGCAGGGGGGCCTCTACAGCCAGGCGATCGAAGCCCAGCGCGATCAGCAGATTCAGCGGGTCTTCGCCGACCTCCGTCCGCAACTCGAAACACAGCCAGTGCTCTGCGGCGCCAAGACGCGGACTCCTTCGAGAAGTTCAGCTGTGTCGGCGGGATTCCAAAATACTGGGAGTTCGTCGAAGCCGGGCAGGATGCGGTGGAGCTCGCCGAATCGCTCTATTTCGATTTCGCGCCGTACATGGAACAGGAACCCCACCGGCTTCTCCGTGACGAAGGCGTCTCGGGGCTCAACGCCGTCGCCGTGCTGGAGGCCGTCGGGCGCGGGGCCGAGCGTCCCTCGGAGATCGCCGCCCGTTTGGGGACCGCGCAAACCAATCTGTCGCGGCTCCTGACGCAGTTGCTGGACGCCTCGATCCTGGCGCGTGATCTGCCCTTCGGCGAGAGCGTGCGCAGCACCAATAAGGTCCTGTACCGGATACAGGATCCGGCCACGCGCTTCTGGTTTCGGGTGTACTCCCCGCACCAAAGCCGGTGGCGCAGCTATTCCCCGGCCGAAAAACGGAAGCTGATTCGGGATCACGCGGCGACCGTCTTCGAAGACGTCTGCCGGACGCGCTATCCCGGCGCCCGGCGGTACTGGGAGTCCGACGTCGAGCTGGATCTGGTTGCCCCCGACCCGGACGACCCGCGGCGGTTGCTCGTGGCCGAAGTCAAATGGCGGCGCCTCACGGACGCGGAGCGGTCGCAGGTGCTTGGACAACTCAAATCCAAATGGTCACGCTGCTCCCTGAAGGCCCGGCATCCCCGGGTCCGTTTCAAGGTGTTCGACGCGGGAGTGCTGGAAACCTGATGGCGACCCGTGCGCTCCCGCCGGCTTGAACTGGCACATTCGAACCGAGGTCCCAATGGGAGATCGGCAGCTTCGAAATCGCGGCATCACCGTTTGGCTGTGGGGGCTGGTTCAGCCGCGGCTGGCGTCTTGTTCCCCAGGGCCGAAAGTCGTGCCGCCTCGTCCTGCTCCTCCCGCTGCCATTGCGCCACCTGCTCGGGGGTGGCGGAGTCCCAGATTTTGAGTTGGCTTCCTCGACCGGGCAGTTGACCCACGCTCGCCAACACCTTGGTTCCGTCCGTGGAAAAGCGGGCGTCGAACACAAACTTTCCTTGGCAATCTAGCACAAGTAGGTGTTTACCGGTGTCGACATCCCAGACGCGGATGCCAGCGTCGTTGCCCCCGGTGAGCAGGCGCTTCCCGTCGGGTGAGTAGGTCACGTGGTCAACGGCCTTGGAATGCCCAAGCAGGATCAGCACTTCCTGCCCCGAGTGGGCATTCCAGAGCCTTACGGTGCGATCTCCTGAACTGGTCGCGATCTGGTTGCCGTCGGGCGAGAAAGCCGCTCCGTAGACCGCATGACTGTGGCCCCTCAACGTGAGCAACTCTAACCCGTTTCTCGTGTCCAGCACCCTTGCGAATCCGATGTTCTCCGCGTCCGCGAGTTCCGTGCATAGGATCCGCTGTCCGTCGGAGGACACAGCGAGCAATTTTGACCGATCTTCTGGCAGTTGGAGGGTGCACACCTCCCTCCGCTCGTGGATCTTCCAGACCTTCACGACCCCGTTGTCGGGGCTGGAGGTGGCGAGGTAGTCACCATTGTCGGAGAAGGCGAGGACGATCCAATCGGGACTGTGTCCGGTTAAGGCAAGTTCCCCCCTCCCTGTCAGGGTGTCGCGGACCCAAAGTCGGTCATCCGGCCCTCCGGTAACCATTTTGAGTCCATCCGGAGAGAATCCGTAGAATCCGTTTCGCCGCTTCCTCTTCGTCTCTGTTTCAAGAGAGAGCAAGACCTTGCCCGTGGCAGCTTCCAATACCTTCACGGCTCCGTTCGTTCCAGCAGCGACCACGTGAATTCCGTTGGGAGAATGGCGCACCAGGTTTCGTGGTTCCTCGTCCCAAGGAAGCGGGATCCCCTCCCTCTGTCCGACATCCCAGACGCGCACGGCCGTGTCGGAACCCACATCGTCTGCGCCAGCGGTGGCCACGCGCCTCCCGTCCGGGGAGAACGCAGCAGACACGATTCCACCATAATGTCCTTTGCATGTATAAAGCTCCCTGCCAGAGGCAGCGTCCCAAAGTCGAAGCGTGGCATCGTCACCACCGGTGGCGATCCGGCGTCCGTCGGGCGAAATCGCGATGGCCGCCACGGACACCACCTTCCCCGAAAGAGACAATAACTCGGCTCCGTTAGTCGCATTCCAGACCTTTGCCTGCTCGTTCCCCGAAGTGAGGATCCGCTGCCCATCAGGGAAGAACAAGATCAACGGACTCCATCCGGTCGCCTTTTGGTTGGTTGTTACATGGAAGGACAACTGTTCGGTTCCGCTCCCGGCGTCCCAAATCCTGGCGACACCGTTCGGACTGATGGCGGCCAAGCGCCCCCCATCAGGAGAGAAGGTGGCCGACCACAGCACTGAGGGATAGCCGCCGGACGGAGCCTCAATGGTCAGCAGCCCACTGCCGTGGACAGCATCCCAGATCCTGATGTCTCCATCGGGCTTCAATGGACCCGACTGGAAACCCGAAAGACCCAAGCCAGATGTGACCAGACGAAGTCCATTCGGGGAAAAAGCCACGGAAGCGATTCCGCCCACGTGACCGCTCATGCGGAGCATCTCCTTGCCGCGGGCAACATCCCAAATCTGAACTGGAGTCGGCCCTTCAGGAACGCTGCCAAGGTCGATTCCGCCGGAGGCGAGGCGCTGACCATCCGGCGAGAAAGCTACGGCTTGAACCGTCCTAGAGATCGTGCGTAGCCGGAGCATCTCCCTTCCGCTCGCAGCGTCCCAGAGCCTCACGATTCCATCGCCATCTCCGGTGGCGATTTGCTTTCCGTCGGGCGAGTATGCAACCGTGTAAGCATCGTTTACATGGCCCCGGAGGGCGAACAAGTGCTGGTGTGCTTGTCGCTGCCAGTGATACCACTCGAAACCCCGGTACTCAGAGGCCCCGGTCTCGTCCAGGAGCCTTCGGACCAACGCCCGGTTGTCATCCTCCCACGCTGCCTGAACCAGGTTCATGTTCGCCGCATACAGCAGGCGTTGCGCGGCTTCCTCCCTGGCTACGGCGTGTTGACGCTGCTCCGCTTCCCGGACGTTCGCCGACTCGGCCCACTGCCGGGCGGTTGCCTCGCGCGTTGCGGCCCTCTCCGCCGCCTCCCGAAGCCTCCCCTGTTCCCGCTCCGCCTGGGTCGCCCGCACCGCCTGCCACGATGCCACCGCAAGGCCCAGCACCAAGGCCAGCACCACCGCCCCACCCGCCGCGAAGGCGACCCGGTTGCGCCGAATCGCCTTCTGGAAGCGGTACGCGGCGGTTGGGGGTCGAGCGGCGACCGGCTCGCTCTGGAGATGGCGCTGAAGATCCGCAGCGAGGCCGCTCGCCGTCTCGTATCTCCGCCCCCGATCCTTCTCCAGGCACCGCATCACGATCCAGTCCAGGTCCCCCTGGAACAGCCGGGTCAGCGCCGAGAGCTCCATCCGCCGGTTCTCCGCCACCGACGTCCGCTGCGCCTGCTGCATCGTCCCGAGCCGGGTGGACGGTCGCGGCGGCTCCTTCTCCGCGATGATCTTCTGCATGCCCCCGTACCCGGCCTCCATCAATTCCTTCGACGTGAACGGGGTGGTGCCGGTCAGCAGTTCGTACAGCAGCACGCCCAGCGCATACACGTCCGTGCGCGTGTCGACATCGAGTTTGCTCATCTCGGCCTGTTCCGGGCTCATGTAGGCCGGAGTGCCGATCATCTGGGCGAAGTTCGTGAACAGGGTTTTCTCGGTCAGCCGCTGGTTCGTGGCCTTGGCAATGCCGAAGTCGATCACCATCGGCAATGGCCGGCCGTCATTCAGCGTCACCAGCACGTTCGAGGGCTTGATGTCCCGGTGGATGATGCCCTTCTGGTGCGCGTGTTGGATCGCCTGGCAGACCGGGATCAGGAGCTCCAGGCGTTGGCGGGCGGACAGGTGGTTCCTGTCGCAGTACTCGGTGATGGGAATGCCCCGGACCAGTTCCATCACGAAGTACGGGCGACCGGTGTCGGTGGCTCCGGCGTCGAGGACCTTGGCGATGTGGGGATGGTCCATCAGGGCGAGCGCCTGGCGCTCGGCTTCGAAGCGGGCCACGACCTGCCGGGTGTCCATGCCCAGCTTGATGATCTTGAGGGCGACCTTGCGGACGACGGGTTCGGTCTGCTCGGCCATGTAGACGACGCCCATGCCGCCCTCACCGATCTGTTGGAGGAGTTTGTAGCGACCGACGTGATCGCCGGGGCCATCGCCAAGGGCGGAGGAGAGGACAGTGCGCCAAGGGCCCGCCGGATCGGCGGGAGGGGAGGCCTCACGGGCGCCGGCGGACCCCGGGGGGTGGTGTGGCCCTTCAATGGGGCGGCGATCACCGGGTTCGGTGGGGAGGAAGGGGGCGGTGCGCTCGTGGGCGTCCAGCAGCCCTTCCACCTTGGCGCGCAGGGCGGGGTCAGGGCCGCAGGCGCGTTCCAGGAATTCGGCCCGTTCCCGGGGCGAGGACAGGGCCAGGGCTTCGTGGAAGAGGCGTTCGACGTCGGCGTGGTTCATGGCGATCGGAAGGCGAGCTTCCACCCAAAGACGCGAGGTTTCGGGGGCAAATGGACCACGCTGCCTTGGCTGGCGAAGATCCCGCCCCGGGGACGGAGAATTCCGGCGCGGTTCGGAGTGGGCAACAGTTGGGTGGACGAATTCGCGGACGCGCCTCGAGGCCTCCGAACCACCACACGGACCTCCCTGGTCCGACTCTCCCGGGAGAACGCCGCTTCCGGAACCGGACGTCCAGCCTTCCTTCAGGGTTGAATCAGCCGGAAGAACAGGTTCGTGCCGTTCACCGGTACGTCGACTGTTGCCGGTGGCGTGGCGGTTTGTGGGCCGTTGACAAAGTCCTGCGTGGAACTGCGATGTGGGGCCCGCGACTGCCGAGTCGCCGGCTTGAACTGACGCATCCGAGCCGGGGCCTCCAGCGGGCGACCGCCAGCTCCGAAACGCAGCATCACGGTTCGGCTGCCGGAGCGGGTTCAGCCGTGGCTGGCGTCTTGTTCCTCGGTGCCGCGAGCCGTGCCGCATCCTCCTGCTCCTCCCGCTGCCACTGCGCCACCTGCTCGGGGGTGGCGCAGTTCCAAACCTTAATCACACCATTCCAGCCGCTGCTGGCAATCCTTCCTCCTTCAGGGGAAAAGGCGACGGAATGGACGCCACCGCTGTACGCCCGGAGGGAAAGCAGTTCCTCTCCGGTCTGAGCATCCCACAGCCGGATCGTATCGTCGCCTCCGCCGGAGATGATTCGCTGCGCGTCGGGGGAATAGGCCACGTGGGGCACACCATATCGGTGTCCCCGTAGCGAAAGAAGTTCGTGTCCGGTGAAGGCATCGAACACTTTGGGCGTGCTCCCCTCATGCCCATCGGCCGTGACGATCCGCAGTCCGTCGGGGGAGAAAGCCGCGGAGTAAAGGAAATCTCCCGCCACCTGGATCACGAACAGTTCTTTCCCAGCGGTCATGTCCAGGACTTCGCAGACCCCGGAATCGCTGCTTCCACCGCACACGAGCAGACGTGTGCCCTCGGGAGAGAAGCGGACCGAGTGGATGCGGTTGCTTCGTCCGTCGAACGACAAGAGTTCGCGCCCGGTGGCCGCCTGCCAAAGCTTCCGGGCTCCCCGATTCCCAGCCGCGGCGAGGCGTGTCCCGTCTGGCGAGAACGTCATCGTGTAGTCTTGGTCGTCGAGTCTGACGGCGAGCAACTCCCGCCCGGTCGCGGTATCCCATACCTTGGCCGTGCCATCTCGGCTCTTCCCAACGACGCGACGGCCATCGGGGGAGAAGGATTCCGGCCGTGCATTGGTGACTGGGAGTGTCCATGGAGCTTTGGAGGTCGAGGTTTCCCACACGCGGGCTGATCTTCGCCCTGGGAGAAGGAGGCGCTGGCCGTCATCGGAGAAGGTGAGAGCCGAGAAAAGGGCGACGTCGTCCGCGCCAGATCCAACGAGCCTTGTTGCGGGCATGCCGTCTGTCGTCAGATCGTTTGGTGCTGCCCAAATCTCGGCAGTCCCGTCCGAATTTCCTGCCAAGATGTATCGGCCATCGGGTGAGAACGAGACAGAGTAGAGATCGCCGCCGTTGCCGCGGAGGGCGCCGAGTTCGCGACCCGTGGAGGCATCCCAGGCTTGTATGGAGCCGTCGCGGGCACCTGTGATCACCCGCCGTCCGTCGGGGGAGTAGGCGACGGCCCCGATCCCGTGCATGCGTGTCCCAAGGACGAGGAGCAGTTGGCTGTTGTATGCATCCCAAATCTCTGCTGCCTGCTCGGTCCCGACGACGAGCCGAGGTTCAACCGGGGAGTACGCGATTGCCAAGGCAGCGCCATCGCTGGCCTTTCGGCTGAACAGACGCATGCCGGTAGGGAGGTCCCAGGCGGAGACTGTCCCGTCCTCATGTCCGGTGAACATTCGTTTGGAATCCGGTGAAAAGGCGATGGCGTGGGTCGCCATGGGCTCTGCAAGTCGGAAGCTCTTCGCCTCCTTGCCGCTTGCTGCGTGCCAGAGGCGAACCGCGTCGTCGAGGGCTCCGCCGGTTGCCAGGTGGGCTCCGTCCGGCGAGTAAGCAACGGTATATGCGAAATTGGTCCCGAGGACGCTGAGTTCATGCCCGCTGTCGGCGTCGTAAACCCGTGTCGCCTGCCCTCCCGCTGCCGCGAGCCGCCGGCCATCGGGCGAAAACGCCAGCGAGAAGACGCCGAGGTGCATTGCCTTCAAGCGACGGAGTTCGCGACTGGAGGTGGCGTCCCAGAGTTTGATCCATCCGTCATTGTTGCCGGCAGTCGCGATGCGGCGTCCGTCTGGGGAGTAGGCGACGGAGATGGGACCCGCGGTGTGTCCTCGAAGGGTCCTGATGGCCCCGTGGGCCTGCCTGTTCCAGTAGTACCACTCGAATCCTCGGAATGGGGAATCTCGAGTCTCCTCGAGCATGCGCCGCAGGCGGCCGCCGTCATTCTGGAGCCAGGCTTGCTGGGCCAGGTTCATTTTCGAGGCATAGAGCCGGCGCTCGGCTTGAAGCCGGATTTTCTCCTCCCTGTCCCTGGCCTCCTGCGCCATCGACTGGGCGGCCTGGGCCTCATCCCGGGCACGCTGGGCTTCGATCCGCTGCTTGGTTTCCAATCCTGAAGCTCTCTCAGCCGCGGCTCGGAGTTCCGCCTGCTGGCGTTCTGCTTGGATAGCCCGCACCGCTTGCCAGGACGCCACCGCAAGGCCCAGCACCAAGGCCAGCACCACCGCCCCACCCGCCGCGAAGG
>CAZSOV010000002.1:24145-32758 GCA_964608505.1 uncultured Verrucomicrobiota bacterium | reverse complement strand
CCAGGGCTTCGTGGAAGAGGCGTTCGACGTCGGCGTGGTTCATGGCGATCGGAAGCCGGGCTTCCACCCAAAGACGCGAGGTTTCGGGGGAAAATGGACCACCTCAACCTTGCTGGCGCAGATCCTGGTGAAGCCAGGCCCGGGCGAAGGTCCAGTGCCGCTTCGCGGTCGTGGGGGAGATCCCGAGGATCTCCGCGGCCTCGGGGATGCGCAGGCCGACGAAGTACCGCAACTTCACCAACTCGGCCTTGATGGGGTCCTCGGCGGCCAGGCGGTCCAGGGCCTCATGAACTGCCAGGGTCTGATCGGGGCTGGCTTCGACGGCGACGTCGAGGCCGTCGAGGTCCACGCGTTCCAGAGCTCCACCATGCCGGACCCGCCGCCGACGGCGGGCGCGGTCGACGAGCAGGCGGCGCATGGCTTCGGCCGCGACGGCGTAGAAATGGCGGCGGTTCTCCCAGCGGTGGTTTTCGCCGGCCACCCGGAGCCAGACTTCGTGGACGAGGGCGGTGGGTTGGAGGGTTTGACCGGGCGCTTCGGCGGCGAGGCGTCCGGCAGCAAGGCGCCGGAGGTCGTCATAGACCAAAGGCAGGAGTTCGTCGGCGGTCCGTCCATCCCCGTGCTCGGAGGCATTGAGCAGCCGAGTGATCTCGTCCATGGAGAGGGAGAATGTTGGGCCGGAGGATGAGCGGCAAGGAGTTGGGGCCCAATGCCGAGGTCGGGTGGCAGCGAGCGGAGGGCGAGTGAACCGCGGGTCCTCGCTGGTTTTGGTTGGGTCGGGAGAGAGGAGCGTTGGCGGGGTAACGTCCGCGCCAAGGGAGAGGTCTTCGTTGTCTGAGGGGTTCATGGCGAGGGGAAGTCAGGGTTCCACCTACAGACGCGGCGTCGCCGGGGGAAATGGGCCCTCTACGGGACGACCGGAGCGGCGGCGGAACCTCCCTTTAGCCTGAAGAACCGTGCGATACCCTCCGCGGCCACCACAAACGGACTAGCCGCTTGCGGCAGATCCTGCCATGGCCCGGAGGGGCTGACCGACCACTGAAGTGCATGCGTACCGTCCCAACGGATTTGCACCTCGGTTCCCAGCCAGACGATGCCCCCCAGCCGCGGCGCCGCAGGCTGGGGCGCTCCGATGGTTGCCCGTTCCACGCCCGGGGTCCCCCTACTGCTACTCGGAAGATTCGCAGCGTAGAGTTCGGTCTCGGTTGCCACCAAGGCGCTCACAAATTCGCGCCCCTTCGAACCGAGCGACGTCCAACGTTCACCGTCCCATCTCAGGACGTGGCCCAGGTTGCCTCCGACGTACAAGTCGTTTCCCGAGGATGCCAGGCATTCCAGGTATCCGATGACGGGGTAAGGTACCGCGGTCCAAATGCGTCCATCCCACCTCGCGAGCTTGCACGTCTGCGTCGGGTCATTATTCAGCGTCATCTCTCCCCCCGCATATAGATCACTTCCCGCAAGGGCCAGAGCCTTGACGTGTCCCAGGACTCCCGATCCCAGTTGAGCCCAGCGGGCTCCGTCCCACTTGGCAACGACCTGGGAGGTCGCCCCACCCGGCAAGGAGTTGCGTCCTCCCGCGTAGACGACGCCGCCCGCGACCGCCAGCGCCTTGACTTGGAACCCAACCCCGGACCCCAACGCCGACCAGCTTAGACCGTCCCACCTGGCAACGCCCGCGGCGCTTACCTTGCCGGAGGACGTGAAGGAACCTCCTGCATACAGATTCGTTCCCGAGACCGCCAAGGCCTGGACCGTCCCGGCCAGGCCAGCACCCAACCGCTTCCATTCGGCTCCGTCCCATTCCGCGATGCATTGGGCATCCACCGTGCCCGCTCGCCAGAGGTCGCCGCCGACAAAGACACTCCTGCCCATGACAGCCAAGGCGTACGCGTAACCGTTCAGGCCGCCGCCCACCGGAGCCCAGGCGGTTCCATCCCATCTCGCGATGTAATCCAGCCTCACGGGCCCGGCGTTGGTGAAGAGGCCGGCCGCGTAAAGGTCGTCGCCGAGGACGGTAAGGGCCATGATTCGACGACCCAAACCGTCCGCCACCTTCTCCCAGGATCGGGAGACAACCAAGGAGAACGAGGATTCCGCCGGAAGGGACGGCAGGCCCCCGTCGACCGCACGGAGGAGGATCCGGTACGTGCCGGCGTTGGTGGGTGTTCCGGAGAACGTCGCCGTCGCGCCGTCGAATCGGACTTGCTCAGGAAGTCCGGAGGCGGTGATGCGGAGCGTGTCCGCGTCCTCCGGATCGCTATCCCTAAAGGAGTTGGACGGAACGGTGAAACCCCAGGTGTCCCCCAGTTCGAGCCTTTGCTCGGGAATCGGGTTGGACATTTCCGGTGCGCTGTTAGGCCGGGTTGTCAGACTGAAAACCCGAGTCCCTGCCGTGCCGAAGAACGCCCCGGAAGCCGAGCCTGTCATGCTGGTCACGGAGCTCCCCGGCCCCGGAAGGGATGTGGTTTGCGACCCATCCTCGCTCAACGCCAGGATGCTCCCGTCCCCGAGGCCGAGCAGGAACCCTCCCTCCTCGGCCTGCGCTGCAGTCCAAACAGGCCTCCCGTCCACGAACGGCAGCACGCTGCGTTCCGAACCATCGCGATTGACGCGGAACAATTGCGAGCCCGGGGCGCCGTATGCGCCAGAACTGGTGCTTGCTCCAAGGAGAGCCCCGTCCCGCGCCCCCAACAGAAGCAGGCCTGGGTTGGTGGCGCGAAACGGCAGGCTCCAGAGCACCTGGTACCCGGCACCATCCTTGCCGATCCTGAAAACCGTGCCCTCCTTCATGGAGGTCGCGTACTTTTCGGTGGTGCCATAGAGAAAACCATCATGTCCGTCGATCAGCACCACCGGTTGGGCCCCTCTCTCCGCTCCGTCCCGGAAGACCCGCAGGACGGTGTACCCCGTGCCGTCCTTTGCGAGGCTGAAGATGGAGTCGTTTGCCGCCCCGTAGAGCTTGCCATCCTCCGCCACGACCAACGCGCCCTGGTTTCCGGCCAACCCGGCGTTATAGCCGAAGCTCAGCAGGGTTCCATATCCGGTTCCGTCGGCGTTGAGGCGAAAGACGGTCCCATAACCGTTTGCACCGCCGCGAGCCGTCATCCCGTAAAGGGTCTCGTTGTTCCCCTCTACCAGGCAGGCGGGCTTGGATCCGTCGGTGGGGCCGTCCGGAAACCCCTTGATGAGGGCAAAATCGGTTCCGTCCGGATTCATTCGGAACAGCACTCCGCCTTCGTGTGGCCCTCCGGATCCGGCCAACCCGTAGATGAGACCCGTGCGAGCCCGAAGGAGCTTGTCCGGGACCTCGCCCTCAGGCGCGATCCCGAACCCCTTTAGAACATGGGAGTCGGAACCGTCCGTGTTCAGCACCCGGATGACGCCACCCACCCGCAGATCCTGCCGGTAGTGGGAGTCGTAACAGTACAGGCGGTTGGCCTGCGCTCCACGGCCCACGACGAGGCGCGGAGCCCCAAGGTATGTGCCGGTGCTCGAGGGCAGGCTCCACAGCACGCGCTGGCCGGTGCCGTCGCGATTGACGCGAGCAATGCGCGTCGAGCCGTCCTGCGGCTCCGCGGTGTAAAACATGCCGTCGATGCCCTCCACCAACCCAGCCAGACTGGAAGGGAATCTTCGAAAGCCCGAGCCATCCTTGCCGATGCTGAAGCCGAATCTGCCTCCTGAACCGTATAGCCTGCCGTCCTTAGCCTCCAGCAGACCATTCGGTTGGGCGACATTGTCGATGAAGGCGTTGAAGCTTTTGATCACACGGTATCCGCTACCGTCCTTGTTCAGCCGAAACACCATTCCACCGTCGGAGGCCCCGCCAAACTCACTGGTCCCATACAAGGCACCGTCGCTGCCCTCGATCAAGGAGCTGGGGAAGTCGTCCGACGATGGGAATGTCCGAAGGGTCGTCTGGCTGACGCCGTTGCTCGCGATTTTGACAATCCCCGCCGGCGCAATTCCAAAAAGCCAGCCGTCGCTTCCTTCGAACAGAACGAAGGGAACCACGGAGGTCGTGGAGTATCGCCTTGGAAATGCCAGGCCTGTGCCGTCTTTGCCCATGGTATAAAGCGCCGCCACCGAGTTCGAAGGCTTACAGAGCCCATAGAGCAGTCCGTTCCGGCCTTCGAATTTCAGCCCGGCCCCCGACACGGCCGTATTGAGATTGGTCAGCACGTGGAATTGGGATCCATCCGCGGAGAGCAGAAAGGCCTGGGAATCCGTGGTTCCGTAAAGCATGCCGTCCTCGGAGAAAACCAGCCCCGTCACCAACTGCTGGGGGTCGTTGGTTCTGGCAAACTGGTGCAGTGTTTTCATCGAAAAGGCCACCTGAGGTGCACCGACCAGTTCGTTCCTTGCAGCCAGCAGGAAGAACACGCAGAGGATGGTTCTGGCGATCATGGGGTTCATAAGGGTTGATGGGTGTTCGAAGCCGAATTCGCCGGGGAATTCGAGGGGGATGGAACGGAGCGAACATGGGCTTCTTCCTGAAGACGCGACTTTCTCGGGGGAGATGGACCACTCTTTGACAACGACCGGGCTTAGGGATGGTGCGTCGTTGGGGTCCATCCCTGGACCTGACCCATTGGAAGTGTCGCGACCCGGACGTGCTTGCCGTCATTCCCCTTGCCGCGTCGGGAGGGGCGAGCCAGCGTCGCCCCGGAAAACGACGGCCATCGGGACCGTCAGGCACGGCGATGCTGAACCCTGGCGACCAAATCGACGACGGGCGGTTCACGCTGATTCGCAAGCTGGGCCAGGGCGGGATGGGGGTGGTGTGGCTCGCCCGCGACCGGCGGCTGGCGGAGGACGTCGCCGTCAAACTGCTTCCCAACGAGATTTCCGCGGATCCCGCCAGCCTGCAGGAGCTCCGGGCCGAGACCCTGAAGAGCCGGAAGCTCTCCCATCCGAACATCGTTCGGATCCACGACATGCACGAACCCCCGGGACAGCCGGCGTTCATCTCGATGGAGTTCGTGGAGGGAACGACCCTGCACGCGCTGCGCGCCGAGCAACCGACGCGCGTCTTCTCCTGGGAACAGATCCAGCCGCTGTTCCAGCAACTGTGCGCGGCCCTCGACTACGCCCACCAGGAAGGGATCGTTCACCGTGACCTGAAGCCGGGCAACGTGATGATCGACGTTCGGGGCCGGCTGAAGCTGACGGATTTCGGCATCGCGGCGGCGACGTCCGACTCGATGGGGCGGGTTTCGCTGCGGGGAAGCGCCAGCGGCACGCCGGGGTACATGAGCCCCCAACAGATGGACGGACGCGCACCCCGGCCCAACGACGATTACTACGCCGTCGGCGCCATGGTGTACGAGTTGCTCACCAGCAAGCCGCCGTTCTTCCGCGGGGACATGGCCTACCAGGTGCGTCATGTGGCTCCGGACCCGATGTCGGAGCGGCTTGCCGAATTCGGCATCACCAACGAGATCCCTCCGCAGGTCGCCGCAGGCGTCGAGTCCTGCCTGTCCAAGGACCCGGCGGCGCGTCCCCAGAACGCCCTGGAACTGGCGGAACGATTCGGCCTGATCCAGGTCGCGCCGTCCCCGGAGGCATTGGGGCCGGCGGAGGTGCCCGCGCCCGAAAGGGAACCCCGGGGTTCCGGAAGCGCCTGGAAAACGTGGTTGGGAGTCGGAATCGCCGGACTGGCGACGGCGGGACTGATCCTGGCCCTGATCCTCGCGCTGCAACCCCGGAGCGGGAAGGAGCCCCGGACTCCGGACGTCCCGGAGCCCTCCGTCGCGGACGCGGCCTCGGAACTGGCGACGAAGCCGGCTCGGGAATTCCTGGGCCAGATGGCGGGCACGATTTGGAGGGCGACCGACTCCGCGAAACGAGTGACGTGGCTGGAGTTCGAACCCGGTGGCCGACTCCTGTACGACGCCGGACGGGGCACGCGCCCCAATGGAACCTGGTTGCAGAACCGCACCGCGGTCGCGCTGGATTTCAACGAGGGCTACGGGACCATGACCGGCACCCTTCAGGGTCAGAACCTGTCGGGACGGGGCAATTCCCGGGACGGAACCTCGTGGACCTGGCAGGCCGTCCCGCGCCGTCCTTCGGGGAACTGACGACCCTCCTCCGCCTTCCGCGCCATGAAACCCGCCCGAAACCATCCCCCGCTCCCGCCGCGTTGGCCCAGCCGGCGCGCGTTTCTGCGGACCGCCGCAGGAAGCGCCGTGGCGGGGGCGTGGGCGGGACTCGACCCCGCACGATTCGCCCACGCCGCCGGCAACGGCACGATCCGGGTGGGTCTCGTGGGTTGCGGAGCACGCGGGGCAGGCGCGGCGGTCAACGCCCTGGGGTGCGGGGGTGACGTGCGACTCGTGGCCTTGGCGGACCTGTTCCAGGAGCGCATCAACGGCGTGTTGGGCACGCTCGGCGCGCGGCCCGAGAAGGGACGCGTCAACGTCCCGGGGAGCCGGCAGTTCGTGGGATTCGACGCCTACGAAAGGCTGCTGGCGTCGGGGGAGGTCGACGCCGTCCTGCTGGCGGCTCCCGGAGGTTTTCGACCGCTCCATCTCGAGGCAGCCGCACGGCACGGAAAGCCCTGTTTTCTCGAGAAGCCGGTGGCGGTGGACGCCCCGGGCCTGCGCCAGGTCGCGACCGCGAACGAGCGCTTGCGGGGGGATGGCAAGCCGGTGCTGGTGGGATTGCAGGATCGTTTCCAGGCCAAGACCCTCGCCTTGCTGGAGCGGATCCGAAGCGGGGCGTTGGGAACACTCGAGACGCTTGAATGCTCGCGCAGCGCCCAACTGGAGCGGCTGTCGAATCAGCGTCGCGCCGCCCAGGAGAAGCGCGTCGGACGCTCGCTGAGCGAGCTGGAGTTCCAGTGCCGGACCTGGCTCGGCTTCAGCTGGCTGTCCGGCGACTGGATTCTCGAGGGACTCATCCACCATCTGGACCTGTGCACGCTGGTCATGGGCACGAAACCGCTGCGCGCCTCGGGCGTCGCAGAGCAACGAGAACGCCGCACGTCGGAGTTCGCCAACGTCGCCGACTTTCTCCACGCGGACCTGGAGTACCCGTCGGGGGCCCGGATGAGTGCCGAGATGTCGTGCCTCGCCTCCCGTCCGAACCACTGGTCGATCCGGATCACCGGCGAGAAGGGGATCGCCAATTTCGGGGATCACTCCCTGGCTAATCGGGACGGCAAGCCGGTCTGGAAGTTCCAGGGCCCGGGCAACGACGATCCGTACCAGGAGGAGATGCGCCAGTTCATCGGCGCGATTCGCGAGGGGACCGCGTTGAACAACCTCGATACCGTCATCGAAAGCCACTGGGCGGCGATCCTCGGGCGTACCGCGGCCTATCGGCGCCAGACGCTGAACATGGCCGAGATCGTCGAGGGCGGGGACCGGCTTTTTCCGGATCCTCCGACGGCGCTCGACGGGCCGCCGCCGGTGCTGCCCGATCGGTTCGGCGACTACGAATTCCCGGCCCGTCCGCTTCCGGGCTAGGACAAGGCCGGAGCGGCGGCCAGCCCCTCGTCGGGCCCGTCGTCCCTGACCGGGGCATAGAAGGCACGCCTTCCGAAATCCGGCACCTCGCGTTCCCCCAGGGGCACGACCGGCGGCGACGGTCCGAACGCCCGGGCGGCGCTTTCGCTAAGGGTCATGGGCCAACCCGCCGCGCCGGCCACCTTCTCCATGCGAAAGAGATAGTGAACCTCGGATCCCAGCACGCCCTCCTCGCCCACCAGGAACTCGTCCGACAGGGCCACTTCCCCGCAGTGCAGCACGACCCGAAAGAGCGGGTCGCGGGTCTCCCGCAGCCGCCAAAGATCGGCCAGCGCCCCCTGAACTCGAGCGTGATCCACCAGGCGCGGATCCCAATGGGCCAGGAATCCGTCGCCCAGGTACTTGTTGATGACGCCTTGATGGGTTTCGAGGATTTCCCGGCACAACCGGAACCAGCTTCCCACGAGCATCGCGAAGTCGCCCACGCCAAGACGCTGGCTCCATAAGGACGACCGTTCGATGTCCGCCACCAGCATCCAAATCCGATGGAGTCGGCACGGCTGCGGAACGCGTCGGGTCGTGGCCTGGGTCCGATCCCCGGGAGCCTCGGTCGCGCGAAACACGAAGGTGGTGCCACAGATCTCGATGACGTCGCCGTCCGCCAGTGGGACCGTGCCGGGAATGCGACGCCCGCGATGGCGCGTGCCGTTGGTACTTCCCAGATCGACGAGCCAGTACTCGCCGAAACCCTGGGAATGAACGAGTGCGTGCTGCCGCGAAGCCTCCTCGCCCGCGATCTTCACCGCGTTCTTGGAGGATCTTCCCAGCGTCAGCGTGCCTCGGATCGGATACCGGCGTCCGCCGGCCTCCTCCAGCCACGCCGCCATCCCCGGCTCCGTCGAGTTCATGGCGCCAACAACTCCATCAGCTCCCGCGGTCGTCGACAACACCCCCGTGGTGATCGTCAGGCGTCAAGGGGTACCGGAAACTGGGAATCGACGGGAATGGTGGGAGGGGTCGCGGGTGGGTGGACCATCGCGCGCCAGCGCACCGACCTTGTCGGCCGGGTCCCCTGACCCGGCATGTGTTCGCGACCGCACGGCGCCGCGTGAGGGCACGCGGCCTACAACGGGCGGAC
>CAZSOV010000002.1:0-24045 GCA_964608505.1 uncultured Verrucomicrobiota bacterium | reverse complement strand
ACCGCACGGCGCCGCGTGGGGGCACGCGGCCTACAGCGGGCAGACGCGCGGACCTTGTCGGCCGGGTCCCCCGACCCGGCGCGTGTTCGCCACCGCACGGCGCCGCGTGAGGGCACGCGGCCTACAACGGGCGGACGCGCGGACCTGTACGCCGGGTCCCCTGACCCGGCATGTGTTCGCGACCGCACGGCGCCGCGTGGGGGCACGCGGCCTACAGCGGGCAGACGCGCGGACCTTGTAGGCCGGGTCCCCTGACCCGGCGCGTGTTCGCCACCGCACGGCGCCGCGTAGGAGGCACGGCGTGGAGGAGCGTGCCTCAGTCCTGCGGTGGAGATCCGCCGGTGTCGAACCGATAGCCGACACCGTGGACGGTCTGGATCCAACGTGGTCCGTCGGGATCGGTCTCGAGTTTCTGGCGGAGGCCGGCGACGTGCTTGTCCACCGTCCGCGTCGTGGGAAAGGCGGCGCAACCCCAGACGAGGTCGAGGAACCGTTCCCGCGTCACGACCTCGCCCGGGTGGAGGACGAGCAGGCGCAGGGCGTCGAATTCCTTGGGGGCAAGGTGGATCTCGACGCCGTCCCGCGTGACCCGACGGGCGGGCAGATCGATGCGCAGGGAGCCGAACTCCAGCGGCCCATCGGCGGTGGCCGGAGGCGCGCGGCGCCGCAGCAGGGCCCGAATCCGGGCCAGGAGTTCGTCGCGGCTGAACGGCTTGACCAGATAATCGTCGGCCCCGAGGTCCAACCCGCGCACGCGATCCTCGACGCGTCCGCGGGCGGTGAGGACAAGAATGGGGGTGATCCGATCCAGGCGCCGGATTTCCTGGCACACCGCGAAACCGTCGAGGCGGGGCATCATGAGGTCGAGCAGGACGAGGTCGGGACGTTCCTCGGCGGCGCGGCGGAGGCCCTCCTCGCCGTCGCAGGCGGCGATGACGCGGTAGCCCCGGCGGGCGAGGCAGTCGGACAGGACGGTGCGCATGGCGAGTTCGTCCTCGATGACGAGAATGCGTTCCAGGGGAGTCGGGGACATGGCCAGGGGTGGGTGGAGGGGGGGGATCGCCGGGCAGGGAGGGGACTCAGTCGAGCGGAAGCACCACGGAGAACGTGGCACCGTGACCGGGTTCGCTGCGGACGTGCAGGGAACCGCCGTGCGCGGCCACGAGACGTCGGGCCAGGGCGAGGCCCAGACCGACGCCGGCGGTCTCGCGGCGGATCTCGGAACCCCGCCGGTAGAAGCTGTCGAAGATGCGGGCCTGTTCGTCCGCGGGAATTCCCGGACCCTGATCGGTGACGGAGACCACGAGGCATGGGCGGGGTTCCGAACGGGGCTCGAGGACAACCTCGATGGAAGAGCGGGGCGGGGCGTGCTTGAGGGCGTTGTCGAGGAGGTTGACGAAAACCTGCTGGAGCGCCGCCATGTCGACGCACGCGCGGACGGGTTCGGAGGGCAGCGCGAGACGGAGTTGGACCTCGCGTTCGTCGGCGGTGGGTTGCAGGCAATCCCGGGTGGCCAGGAGCGCCTCGCGGAGGTCGGCGTCCGTCCTTTCGAGGAGTCGGGAGCCGCGTTCGAGACTGGAATGGCGCAGGACGTTCTCGATGAGGAACGAGAGCCGGCGTGATTCGCGCAGGATAAGCCGGTGATACTCGGCGCGGCGGGAGGGATCCGGCCCGGGCGCATCGGCGAGTTCCTCGGCCATGAGCCGGACCGCCGCCAGCGGCGCGCGGAGTTCGTGGGTGACGCTGGCGACGAAGTCGGCCTGGAGTTCGGTCAGGCGTTGCTGGCGGGCGAGGGTGCGCAGAATGGCCAGCGAAGCCGCGAGCGTGGCCAGGGCGGCCACGGCAACCAGGACCGCCATGCGCCCCGTGCGTTGGCGGATCGGTCGTTCCAGCAGCTCGGGACCGAGCAAGTGGAAACGGAGCTGGAGCGGACCGGCGGAACCCATGGCCCGAAGCGCGACGACGTCGGCATTGCCTTCCCCGCCCCAGGGCACGGGCGCGGGCGCGGGCAGGATCTCCCGCTGTCCCAGCGTGACCGCGGGCGCGAGGTGATCCGGGACGCCGAGGGAAGCCAGCCATCGCGTCACCTCGTCGCGCAGCGCCGGTGCGGAGCGGAGCAACCACCACGTACCGCCGCCAACCGGATGGGACGTCAGCAGCGCCGCGGACTCCCCCGCGGTGGACTGCGTCCATTCGACCACCCGGTCGACCGGGGACCGGACGCGGTCGCGCTGGCCAAGCAGGGAGGGAAGGACGGCGCGCGCGCGGTCGTGGCGGGCCGCCACCTTCTTCCACGCCTCCGCCCATCGCCGGTGTTCGGGTCGGAGTTCGGCCAGCACGGACTCCGGCAGACGCCACTCGACGCACGCCGCGTGCAGCAGCCGATGCACCCAGGCCAGCGGCTGGCCGGGAGGTGCCAGTGAACCGTCGATCTCCCCGGCGTGCACCCGTCCGCGCAGGGCGAGGAAGACCGTGGAAAGTCCGGTCTCGCTCGGCCACGGCGGGCGGGCACGGGCGACCGATTCAAAGAGTTCGGCCGCCTCGCCGGTGCGTCCCGCGTCGAGCAAGGTCGTCGCCAGGTGCAGTCGCAGGAGCCCCTCGGCGGGCGAACCCAGCCCGGCCGCCAGGGCCGCCTGCCAGAGCGCCACACGTTGATCGACCGTCCCGTCGGCCCCGGCGTGGGAACGGACGGCCCGGTCCCATGCCGCGCGTGCCTCGTCGGGGACGACGTCGCGGTCGAGCTGCGGACCGGCGGGGGAATCACCCGGACCCACCGGCGTCGGAGGATAGAACGTGTCCTCGTCGTCCGGCCTGAAGAAGGCCAGCGCCTCCTGATGCGCCCGGGCGATGGCCTGGCAGGGTTCGGCCTCGGGACGGATTGGATCGATCCGAAAGGCCGTGACATCGGCAGCGCTGGGCAGGACGAGATCGAGCAGTTTCGAGCGGAGTTCCTCGGCGCCGCGCGCGGCCAGGTCGGCGGCGGCCTGGCGGGCGTCGTGCAAGGCCAACTGGCGCTCGCGGCGAACGGCCTGGATGCCCAGCGCGAGGACCAGCAGCACCGGCAGCGCGCCGGTGCCGACCAGGAGCAGCCGCCTTCGGGGGTGTTGGAAGTCGGAGCGCAACGGGAGAGTCCGGGAGGGTCGCGGGCGTCCCGCCTAGCGCTTTTGGAGGGCTCCCGCCCTGGCCTGATCGATCTCGAGCTCGAGCTGCTTGGCCTCCGTCTCGAGCACCTCCACCGCGGACTTGAGACGACGGATGTGGAGCTCGCGTTGATGCTCGAGATCGGAGCTGGCCATTTCCAACTCCCGGCGAGCCTCGTCCCGGCTCCTGGGCTCGGCATCGGTTGCGGCAGCCCGCCGGTCGGTCTCCCGGGCCAGGTCGTATCTCCGAATGCGCGCCAGGAACTCGGGGTCCTCGATCAAGGCCACCGGAAGCTCCTCATACGGGCGTTCCGCGATCCGCATTTCGCGTCGCAGCTTCCGGAGCCGGCTCGCGTTCGCGGACGCCTCCGCGCGCAGCGCGAGGATCTCCGAGGAAGGCGGTGGCGATCCGGGCCGCCCCGGAACCGGTTGCCCGGTGTTCGGATCCACCGTGGCAAACCCGGAACTCCGCCCCGTCGCGGCGGCGGCATCCTCGGGGGCTGGGTGCGTGCCCGTCGGGAATCCCGTATTCGGGTCGATGCCGCTTCCGTCGCTCGGGGCGCCCAATACCTGACCCGTATTGGGATCGATGAGCAGCGTTCCCCCCTCCGGCGCCCGCGTGGCACCACCGGAGGAAAGACCGTAGCGCTCCCGGAGCGCGCCTGCTCCGCCGAGTCCGTAACGCGCGGCCAGGGCCGGGTCCATGCCGCCCGCGGTTCCGGGGCCGCCCTGCACAGTTGCCCCGGCGGACTTCGGGGTAAGCCCGTAGCGCGCCATGAGCTCGGGCGACATCCGGTAGGTGACCGGGGATTGCGGATCGTTGAGCATGGCGTCGCTGCGAGCCGCGAAATCGCCGATGCCCTGGAACTCGGCGCTGACGCGGGTGTACAGCTGCCGGGCCTCCTCGATGGACCCGAGTTTGCGCGCGACGCCAGCGAGGCGGAACAGGGCCTCCGCCGCCCGTGGGCGCAGCGCGTCGTATTCGGCCAGGACGGTGCCGTAGAGCTTGTGCGCGCGTTGGAGGTCCAAATCCCCCTCCTCGGCGACCTTGGCGTCGGCCAGGTTCGACGCGATTGCCGGAGGTGGAGTCGGCGCCGGGCCGGAGGTGGCGGAGGTCACGTCCTGCGCGGAAGCTCGGAAGGCGGCGAGGCCGAGCAGGCAGGCCGCGAGGAACGGGAGCACGGAAGGAAGGGAACCGCGGAATCGATGGCGTGGGTTGGTTTTCATCACGGGCGCACGGTGCCCTGGGCGGGGCGGGGAGTTGTTCCGGAGTTGTAACGTCCGTTGCCGGCGGACCTCCCATGCTCGCCGGTAATGCTCATCCGAGATGGCAGGCCACCGCACGATTGGCGTCCACCGGGCGCAACAAAGGCGCCTCGGTGCGGCAACGGGCCTCGGCCACGGGGCACCTCGGGTGAAAGGGACATCCGGTCGGAGGATGCACCGGCGAGGGAAGGTCGCCGGTCAGGACGATCCGCGAGCGCTTCGAGTTCGGGTCGACCTCCGGCACCGCGGAGAGGAGCGCCCGCGTATAGGGATGGCGCGCATCCCCGCACACCGAGCGGGCGTCACCGGCCTCCACGATCCGTCCGAGGTACATGACCAGGATCCGATGGCTGATGTGTTTCACCACCGCCAGATCGTGGGCCACGAAGAGGTACGAAAGGCCATGCCGCTCCCGCAGATCCGTCAGGAGATTGACGATCTGCGCCTGGATCGAGACGTCCAGCGCGCTAACCGGCTCGTCGCACACGATCAGGCGCGGTTCGACGGCCAGGGCCCGGGCCATCCCGATGCGTTGGCGCTGGCCGCCGCTGAACTCGTGCGGGTAGCGGCTCGCGTGCGCGGGGTCGAGACCGACGTCGGACAGCAGGGCGGCGACGCGTTCGCGCCGCGCGTTGGCCGTGGGACAGAGGCGGTGAAGGTCGAGCGCCTCACCGAGAATCGCCTCGACCGTCATCCGCGGGTTCAGAGACCCAAACGGATCCTGGAAGATCATCTGGAGCTGGCGGCGCAGGGGACGCAGTTGACGCTGCCCCAACGGTACCAGGTCCATTCCGTCGAACAGAATGCGCCCCGACGTGGGCGCCAGCAGCCGGACGATCGTCCGGCCTAGCGTGGTTTTGCCGCAACCGCTCTCGCCCACCAATCCCACGGTCTCGCCCGCCGCGATCTCGAAGCCGACGCCGTCCACCGCGCGCAACAGGCAAGGCCCGCGGCCGAACCACCCCCGGTTCACGGGAAAATGGACTCTCAGGTCTTCGACTCGCAGCAGAGGCGGAGCCGCGGTGTTCATGCGTGCCGGTGGGTACAGCGGGTTCAGGCAAGGTGCACGTCCGTACGCCGCGTGTCGATGTCCGCCCCGCAACGAGGCCGTCGCAGGCCCCATAGGCCAGGCGGGGGCCCGTGGCCAGTCCGCCTGCCGATCGGGGCCGGCGAGTGCCCAGTCGCCGGCTGCTCTGCTCCGTCCGCTTGCTTCGTCCGCCCCGCGACTCGGCGGTCGCGGGCCCCATAGGCCCCAGGCCATCACTTCATCCCGATGAACCCCTCACGGCGGTGCGTACTGCACGGACATCCGGATGAACCCGGCGGTCCCCTCGGTGACGGCGGACTCCGTGCGCACGAGCACCTCTTCGAAGGTGCCGCGGTCGAGGACCTGCACCACGCGGGTCGCGAGACCTTCCCAGGAGGAGAGGGTGCGGGAGGCGGTCACGTGGTACTGCAGGCGGGCCGGGGCGCCCTTCGTCCGGCGGTAGACGAACCCGAGGTACTGCCCGCCCGCCTCGACGACGAGGTCGGCGCGGGTGAGCGGGCCGGAAGCCGGACTGCCGGGATCCGAGGCGAGCGCGTACTCGACGAGGTTGGGCAGGCCGTCGCGGTCGGGGTCCTCCGCGGGTCCCACGGCGCCGCCGAGGGTGGGGAAACCTGCGGCCCAGGCGGCGAAGGGGTCGGCGGGTGCGACGCCGTTGACGGTGAGCACCGCGGGTTGGCTAAAGGTGCCGCCGTTGACGTTGCTGGCCAGGAGGGAGTAGGCCGCGGCGTCGGCCGCCGCCACGCGGGAGAGCGAGTAGGCATTGCGGGTGGCGCCGGGGATCGGTTGGCCGTCCTTGAACCACTGATAGGTCGGGGTGGGTTTGCCGTTCACCGAGGCCGAGAAGCTGACGGAGGCGCCGGGATCGACGGTGACGGCCTTCGGTTGGGTGTCGAACCAGGGGGCGAATCCCGTGTCGCGGCGGTAGCGCCCAACCACCGTGAGCGCGGCCGTCCGTTCGTCGGGCAGGTGGAACGTGGGGGCGGTGGCCCAGCCGGTGACGGCCTTGAAGGTGACCCGGCGTTCGCTGGCGGCCAGGGTGTCGGGGCCGAGCACCGCCCCGGAAGGCTGCCAGGCTCCGCCGTTGAACCGCCATTCGGCGCCGGCGGCGGCGGCCTCGGAGGGTTCGATCACGATCCGGACACCCGGGGGCACGGCGTTCACCACCTGCTCGCGGGCGACCGGGCCCTGTGGCGTTTCGACGGTCCAGCGAAACCGGTACGGGCCCTCGCGGGCCGGCACGAGCCACGCGGTGGCCGCCAGGTTTTCCGCGTCCACCCCGGTGGTTTGTCGGGCCAGTTCCCGGGTCGCGCCGTCGGGGTCGGTGACTTCGAGGCGCACGTCGGAGGAGGCGCCCGCGCCGACGGTGGGTTCGATGAAGACCCGGTTGGTGCGGCCGACCAGAAGGACCTCGGCAGGCCCGGGCCATTCGGCAGGCAGAACGAGGAGGCGCCCGGGATCCGCGATCGCGGCGGCCGCCCCGCCATCCACGGTGAGATCGATGGCGGCTTCGCCCGGTTGCCCGGCGGAGTCGGTGACCGTGCAGGTAAGGCGATGGGTGCCCGGCGACAGGGTGGTAGCGAGCACGGTGCCGGTGCCGAGTGACCCCTGGGCGGACGACCGCCAGCTGGCTCCGGTAATCAGGCCGTCCTCGGGATCGCTGGCCAGGGCGCGCAGCGTGACGTTCGGCCCGACGGTCGAACCGGAGGCCGGCGACACGATGGACACGCGCGGACCGCGGTCGGGGATGATCAGCCCGTGGATCGTCTGTTCGACGAGGCTCAGGCCGTCCGAGCTGCGGATCCGCAGGTCGACCGGGCCGGAGCGGGAGGCGAACTGGGGTCCAATCTCGATGCGGAGTCCCTGGGCCATGCCGAACAGGCGTGTCCAGGCGCCGTCGCCGCTACCGGCGGGCCGCCACCAGAGGCGGTGGGTGAGGTTGGTGCGGTTCGACTCGAAGACCACCGGCAGGGTGCCGGCGAACACGGTGCCCGGACCGGGGCTGACGATGCGGACCTGGAGGGGTTGGGTGCCGTCGACCTCGAGGAGCGGCGGACTGATGCCGTCCGCGGCCTCGATCCGGAACCGGGCCGTGGCGGGCGGGAGATCGATGGAATGCACGAAGTAGCCGGTGGCGACCGCGAGCGGCGTCGGGTCCTCGAGGAGGAGGACGCCGACGGGCGAGTCCCAGACCACCTTGCCGGCAGCGTCGAACATCCGGACGCCGAAGGTATCGGACTTGCCGCTGTTACCGGCGCGGAGGGCGTACGGGAAGATGCCGGTCACATTCTCCGCGGCCAGACTGCCGGGGAGGAGGGTGTAGTTGAGGATCTCCTTGTTGAAGGCCCAGGGCTGTCCCGACCGCGCATAGCGCCCGGTGAGCAGGATGCGGCGGAAGCCGTCGGGCAGCGGAGCGTCGAAGACCCTGGAGGCGAGGGCGGCGTGGCGTCCGTGAAGGGCGGCGGAGGACGGGGAGACGGGCTGGGCGAGGAAGGCAAAGGCGGACTGGAACGCGCTCCAGGTGCGGCGGTTGATCCAGGCGATGGGGCGGCAGCCCATGATGTTGACGTAGGAGCCGGTGCCCTTGGCGCCGAAGTGCTGTATGCGGGGGAAGGTATCGTACTCCGGCAGGATGCCGGGTTTGAGGTCGGGTTCGGGGAGGAAGGCGGTGTCCTCCATGGGATAGCCCTGGTCGTAGGCGACCGTGCCGACTTGTTTGTATTCCTCGAGCAGGTTGTTGATGCCGAACGAATGGGCGAGCTCGTGGATGGCGGCGAGGGGTTTGGCCTCGTCGACGACGCAGGCAACGGCGGAGAAGTTGGCGTTGAAGCCCTCGGTGCCGGAGCCGAGAAGGCCCTCCGCCAGCACGGCGACGAGCCGGTCGTAGCGCAGGGCGGCGTTGGTCTGGGCGGCGTTGAGTTCCTCGAACTGGCCCTGGAGGAAGTCGGCGAGGGTCAGCAGGGCATAGGTCAACGAGGAGGAGTCGAACCAGCCCATGTTCCGGGGGCCGAAAACGATCTCGGAACCGGCGTCGACCCGGAGTTCCTCCCGGGTGAGCGGCCACCAGCTGGGCCCGAACTCGCGGAGCGCATTCACCGTGGGAACGACGTCGGGGGTGATCCCCGCGTAGTTGTTGGTGGTGACGGCGGCATTGGTCACCGCAAAGCGCACCGGCACGACCAGCAGCCGCAGCGGGCGCTGGATCGCGGCCTGCGGGTAGAGGGTGAACGAGGCCAGCTGCCGGGGCGGCTCGTTCGACACCACGTGATTTACGATGTTGCTGGTGACGAGGTAGACCTCGACCGAGGCCGATCGCGTGCCAAAGAAGTTCGTCGTCAGGGGCAGGCGCGGGGGAAGCAGGATGTTGCAGGTCAATCCGCCCGCGACGGCGGTGTAGACCAGCGACCCGCTGCTGGCAGGCAGGTCGCTGTACTCGCGATAGAGCACCGGCGGCGAGGCCGGCTCGTGGTCGACGCCCCCGACGCGCGCGTAGACCTTCGCACCCATCACCACCGGCCGGTTCGGTATCAGGTCGACTGTGACCAGGGTTTCCCTCCCCGAATGGATGGTCACCGCGGAGTCCGCAGTGGCGATGTTCTGGCCGATGCGCACGCCGCCCAGGGTGATCACCGTCTTGAGGTCGGGATCCCGCGGGGTACGCCGCTTGAAGTAGGCGTTCTTACGGTCCAGGGCCACGCTGGCGTCCTTGAACATCGTGGCGTCCAGGCTGGCGGGGCGGCGCACCCCGAAAGACCGCGCGTTGGGTCCAGTGGGATCGCTGTAATAGTTCGCACCGATGGGGACGATGTCGCGTGGACCGACGGTCAGTCCGCCGACCAGTCCCTCGCTGCCGTAGAAGGTGTTGTCCCGAATGGTCACGACGCCCCAGCCGGAACCGTCGAGCACCACGGACCGCATGAACAGGTTGTCGGTCAGGGACAGCCCCCGCGGTGCTCGCACCCGCACGCCGCCGTGCACCTCGCACCGCTCCAGCCGCAGCGCTCCGCGGTCCCCGGGGGTCCCGTCGAGCTCCAAGGCCAAGTCCGTCCAGCGCAGGGTGCAATCCGTGAGCTCGAGGGCGCCGGGTCCCGTCGAGACCTCGCGCTCCACGGTGACCGAAGTCAGTGCTGCCCGGCCGGGGCCGCGGAGGGCGATCGCCTGGACACGCCCGCCCGTGGCCGTCCAGGCGTGTCCGTTGAGATCCAACGACACGGACGGGCCGGGGAGGTCGGTGAACGCCTCGTCGAAGCGCAATTGGCCGAGGAGGGCGTTGGTGCCGACTTGGAAGGGGGTCGAGGTCAGCGTGCTCGTCACCTCGCGGGGCGGATTCACGTTCGGATCGACCGTCGTGACTTCGATGCGGGCGAACCAATTGCCGGGCGCGAGGCCGGTGACCCGGGCCTGGCCCTGGACCCGGGTCGTGCCGCTGGCGAGCTCGCGGAGCTCCCCCCCGCTGCCGACCAGGACGCGGATGGCCGTGGTGTTGGGCCTCGTGCTGGTCTGGTCGTAGACGACGTGGGCCCGGTCCATGCCCGAGAAGGGGACGGCCAGTTCGGCGACGGTCGGAAGCAGCGTGGAGGCACCCACGAGGATGGCCAGCCAACCGGACGAGGGGAGGCGCATAGCGACCGCAGTATCGGTCCCGCGCCGGCGCCGCCTAGGGCATTGGGGCGGGCGGCAGGATGAGTCACGAAGGCCCAGACCGACCCGCGACTCGGCAGTCGCGGGCCCCATAGGCCGTGCGCGGGCCCGGTGCGGACCGCCTCCGCCGTCCGACCCCGGGGAGGGGCCGGCGAGTGCCAAGTCGCCGGCTGCTCCGCTCCGTCCCCTTGCTCCGTCCGACCCGCGACTCGGCAGTCGCGGGCCCCATAGGTCGTGCACGGGCCCGGTTCCGTGACGTTGGCCACAGAGGTCGTGCCGGGACGTGGCGACGAAGCCAGTCTGCCGACGCGTTCCGCTTCCCGTCCCATGACCACCCCGAATTCTTTCCGCGCCATCGCCGGCGAACCGCTCAACCGCCGCGACTTTTGTTCCCTTTCCCTCGGTGCCGCCGTCGCGGGTCTCGCCGCGCCGGCCTGGGCCTCCGCGACGGCCTCCGGCGCTCCCCGCCGACGCTGGGAACTGTTTGTCATTCAGCATTCCCATATCGACCTCGGGTACACCGACCGGCAGGAGGTCATCGCCGATTATCACCGGCAGTTCGTGCGCCAGGCCGTCGAGATGGCCCTCGACGCCGCTCAGCAGCGCCGCGCGCCGGAGGAGCGCTTCAAGTACACGATCGAGGGATTCTGGTCCCTGGAACAGTTCCTGCGCTCGTCGACCGCGAAGGAACGACGCCGCCTCCAGCACGCCCTGAGGTCGGGCCTGGTCGAGCTGACCGCCGGCTATTTCCACCTGACCGAACTGCTCGACCAGGACGTCCTGCGCGCGACGTTGCAGCCGGGCCAGCGCTTCGCGCGCCGCGCGGGGCTCCGGCTGGACACGTGCATGAGCTGCGACGTGAACGGGTTCTCGTGGGGGTTCTGCGAACTGCTGGCCGAGGCGGGCGTGAAGTATCTCTCCACGAACATCAACACCCATCACGGCGGCGTGCCCCTCGGCAAACCCCTGGTGCCGTTCCATTGGGAAGCGCCCTCGGGCCGACGCGTCCTGGTCTGGAACGGCCTGCCCTACCACCGCGCCAATGTCCTCGGACTCATGGGCTATTACTCGCCCGATACGGAACTCGGGTTCCCCGGCGTGAACGTCCCCCCGAAACACCGGTACGAGGAGGTCCGGGACATCGGCCTCGCCGAACGCAAGCTCCTGCCCACGCTCGCCCAACTCGAGGAGAACGGGTACCCGTACGATTTCCTGCCGCTCATGGGCAACGCCCTCTACACGGACAACGGGCCCGCGGGCGATCAGTGCTGCGAGCTGATCCGGGAATGGAACCTCCGCCACGGCGAACGCGTCCGCATCCGCACCGCCACCCTCGCCGAGTTCTTCCGGCACCTCGAACGCACGGTGCCCGACATCCCCACCCACCGCGGCGAATGGACCGACTGGTGGTCCGACGGCGTGGCGGCCACGCCCCTGGACACCCTGCTGTTCCGCAACGCACAGCGCACCCGCCACCTCGTGCGCCGCCTCGATCCCAATCATCGCGTGATCGCGCCGGAGCGCATCGAGGCCATCGACGCGCGCCTCGCCCTCTACGCCGAGCACACGTTCGGCTATTCCAACACCTCCAGCCACTCCCTGCTCACCCACCAGGTGTTCACCCGGAAATCGGCCCACGCCATCCAGGCCGACGAACTCGCCGGACAAGCCCTCGTCGAGGTGCTCCGACGCCGGGGCGAAGGCGAATTCTCCGCCCGCCGCCCGTTCACGTATCAGGTCCTCAATCCCCTGGACCACCCCGTGCGCGCCGCGGTCCAGTTGCCCGTGGACTATTGGGAGGAACCGTTCGTCGCCGGGGGCGTCCGGGTGGTGACACCCGACGGAACCGCGTTGCCCTGCCAGGTGGAACCCGCCCCGCGGGGACGGGTGATCGTGACGCAGGTGGAACTCCCGCCCGGAGGGGAACTCCGACTCCGGCTCGAGCAGGCCGCCCAGACAACTCCCGCGCCGGGAGAACCCGGGGGATTCGCCAACGCCTACTATCGGGCCGGTTGGGACGAAGCACGCGGCTGGCACAGCCTCGTCGAGACCGGGTCGGGCCGGGAACTGCTCGGCGGCGCTCCCGGCGGCCTGGGCTGCCCGATCTACCAGATTTTTCCGAACGGCCAACGCGGACGCGCCGCGGGCTTTGGGTACACCGCGCGCACGATCCCGCCGGACGTCGTCACCGTCGGGCGTTGCACGGGGATCCGGCGCGTCTCGTCGGGTGCCGTGCACGAACGCTGGGAGTTCGCGTACGACGTTCCGGGAACGACCGCGTACACCCTCGCCGTCACGTTGTACCGCGACCTGCCCCGCATCGAAATCTCCGCCCGGACCGTCAAGACCGACGTCACCGATCCGGAGGGCCTGTATGTCCTGTTCCCCTTCGGCCTGGATGGCGGCGTCTGGCACCTCGACAAACCGGGCGCCCCGATTCGACCGGGCCTGGATCAACTCCCCGGCAGTTGTTGCGATTACTACTGCGTCCAGGCCGGTGCGGCGCTGGCCGGGAAGCAGACCGGACTCGCCTGGACCACTCTCGACGCGCCTCTTGTCCACGTCGGGAAGCTCCGGTTGTGGAATTACTCGACGACCATCGAGCCGACCGGCCCGTTGTATTCCTGGCTCACGAACAACAAGTGGGAGACGAACTTCCGCCTCACCTGCGGCGGACGGTTCGAGTTCCGCTACACGCTCGAGGTGTCGCCGCGGTTCGCGGACCCCGCCGAGGCGCTCGCCGCCTGCCGCGCGAACGCCATGCCTCCCGTGGTGATCCGGCATTGAGCCCCGGTCCAAGGGGCGACGCGGAGCGACGCCCCGACCCGACCCGTCGCGCGGGTCAGCGGGCCGCGACCGTGTAATGCCTCGCGGCGTAGGGGCCGAAATCGTCCTCGAAAACCCCCTGGGTCGGGGACAGCCGGCGTGATTCGCCGACGACCTCGATCCCGGCGGCGTCCTTCGCTCCCCGCAGCTCGAAGGTGGCGCGGGCGGGTTGGTTGGCGAGGTTGACCGCGAACAGGTGCAGCACGCCCTGGCGGCGCTTGGCCATCAGTGCGACCGGCGCCGATCCGACGGAGGAGCGGACCGTCGCGGCGTCGGGTAGCGACGGACCGTTGAGCACGGGGGCAAGGCCGGCGATCTCGCGGTTGATCTCGGTGACCGCCGCCAACATTTCGGGGTCGTCCAACAACGCGGCCTCACGGAACTCCGGCTTGAACTGGTGCACGAAATAAATCAGCCCGCGCGAACCCCGGACCAGCGCCATCCAGACCTCGCTGCGCACCTGCGCAGGCGTCGGCTTGACGCGCGGATTCGAGATGCGCGTGCACTCGATGCAATTCCAGACGGTCTTCGAACCGCCCGACCACTCGACCAGCCGTTCGACGCCCCGCGCCACGTATTCGAGACGCCCGGCGATCTCGGGCGAATCGTGGACCGCCGGGTAGATGTCGAACGACACGATGTCCGAGCCCCGGATGTATTCGGGGTAGTCCTCGGGCTTGTTCCGGCGCGTGCCGCGCCCGATGTAATTGTCCCAGGCCACGCCCTGGCCGAGGTTCAGCAGGACGGGGCGCGCCGGGTCGTTGGCCCGGATCCGGGCATAGTCGCGCTGGATCACGGACGGAAGGATCGGCGGGCCGTACCCCTTTCCGCCCGGCAGCGACTGCGCATTGTCGGGTTCGTCGCCGTGCATCCAACCGACGATGACCGGATCGTTCCGGTGTTCGAGCCCGACCTGGTTCTGCTCGCAGATGACGGACACGCCGGCCTTGGCGAGCGCCGCGAGCTGGGGTTCGGTGGGGCCGTTCCAGAGGCCGACGTAGGTGTTGATGCCCGCGGCCTTGTACCGCGCGGCGTTGCGCGGATCCTGGAGCCAGACGGCGATGGGAAAGTGGTTCTCGTTCCGGGGAGGGCCGGCGAGGGGCGGGCGTTCGTGGTATTTCCCGTCCCCCGCGACCCGGGGATCGCCGGTGCGCCGCAACTCGTCCATCAGACGCTTCTCGAGTGCCTCGCGCGTGCCGGCAAACCGCGGCTCGTCGGCGACATTCCGGACCTGGTGGGGGTCCGCGCGCAGATCGTAGAGCTCCACGCGCGGGCGCTTGCCGTAGGCGAGCTGGAAGAACGGGCGCCAGTCCGCGTGTTTGCGCTGCCCGACCAGCCAGGCCTTGGTGGGACCGGAATCCTCGTCGGCGAGGGTCACCCGGGTCTGGGTGGCCAACTCGGTGAACGAAGGTTCGCGGCCTTGGTCGAGCCGGTATGGATCCCCCAGCGGCCAACGGTCCGGCTCGAAATTGACGATCAACAGGTGGTCCCGGGTTCGGATCCCCCGCTGGGGATAGGGCAGATAACCGTCGCGCGCGCCCTCGACGTGCCGTTCGCGACCGAAGTACACGGCGTCCCGCGCGGGATCGACCTGCCCGCCCCGCTCCGTGGTCAGCAGCGGAACCAGTGAGCGCCCGGTCACCGACTCCGGCACTTGGACGCCCGCGAGTTCGAGAAAGGTCGGCGCCAGATCCGTCAGGCTGGTGAGATCGTCGACGACCCGTCCGCCCTTCGCGCCGCCCCAGCGCACGACGAGCGGCACGCGCACCCCGAAATCGTAGAGGTTGCATTTGCCGTGGGGAAACCCCGGGGCGCCGTGATCGCCGCTGACCACGATCAGGGTATTGTCCAACTCGCCGGCCGCCTCGAGCCGCCCCACCAGCACGCCGAGCGCGGCGTCGAAGGCCATGGCCTCCCCGAAGTAGTCCGTCACGTCCTCCCGCACCTCCGGCACGTCCGGAAGGAACGGCGGCAGCTTGTCCTGCAGCCGGTCCGGATCGAGATCCCAGAGCTGCCGGCCCGAGCCGGGCACCCACTGCCGGTGCGTGTTCACCGGACCGAACCAGAAACAGAAGGGCTGCCCCGCACGACGGTCGGTCAGGAACGTGTCGAAGTTCGCGCCCACCTCGTCGAGCAGGATCCGCTTCGCTTCCTCCACGGACCGTCCCTGCTTCACGAGCTCGGTGGCGTTTTCGGAGAACTGGCTGAACCGGCGTCCGGCCTTCTCGTAAGCGTGTCGCTGGCCGCCGTAGGGGGCGTCGGCGGGATTCCCGGGCGACCAAACCTTGTGGTACTTGCCGAGATGATACCCGGCGTCGCGAAGCAGCAGCGGCCACGCGGGAAGCGAGCCGTCCCAGACCGCGCCGTTCAGGATCGAGGCGCGCCCGGCACGCCAGAAATGCTGCCCCGACACGATCGCGGACCGGCAGGGGGTGCACGACGGCGCGGACACGAACGCGTCGCGGAACAGCACGCCCTCCCGTGCGAGACGATCGAAGTGCGGGGTGCGAATGACGTCGTTCATCGTGCCCGGTCCGTCGATGCGGGCGTAGGCACCCGCGTGCCGGCCCCAGTCGTCGGCGAAGGCGAACACGATGTTGGGACGCGCCTTGGGCGTCGCGGCGGCACGGGAGGCCGGCCCGAGCAGGCTCGTCAGGAACGCGGCGACGACAACGGCCAGGCGGAGGGGGATCGAGCGCATGGGGTGCAAGGGGAAGACTGGTGTTTGCCGCCGGGACCGCAATCCCGCAGACGCCCGCCGAGGTGGGGCGGGCAGGGCGATGGACAAAGTCGATTGGGGCCCGCGACCGGCTCCCCGCCCTGGCGTCCGCGCGACGGCGGGCCGGGTCGCGGGGCGATCGAAGCAGGCGAATCGAGAGGAACCGGCGACTCGGCAGTCGCCGGCCCCACATCGCAGTTCCACGCAGGACTTTGTCAGCGGCCCTGCCGGGACCGGCGAGTGCCGGGTCGCCGGCGTCTCCGGACCCGCCCGCGCTCCCGGCACCCTCGCGACGAAGCCGTCGCGGGCCCCAACCGACGTTGTCCAGCGCCCTGCGGCTCGCGCTCGTGCGTGCCGGTGCCCCGGTCTCTCCATTTGACGTGGCCGGCGTCCGCGTCGAAGACTGATGCCGCATGGCGAACGCCGAACTGATCCTCGAGAAACTCACCCAAGGCACCGGTCCGTCCCCTCGCAAGGGCCAGATGGTCACCGTCCACTACACCGGCTGGTTCACGGACGGGAAGAAGTTCGACAGCTCGGTGGATCGCGACGAGCCGTTCGAGTTCGTGCTCGGCGCGGGCCAGGTCATCGCCGGTTGGGATCAGGGCGTCGCGCAGATGAAGGTCGGGGACAAGGTGAAGCTGACGCTGCCGCCGGAATTGGCCTACGGACGCAACGGGTATCCCGGTGCCATCCCGCCCAACGCCACGCTCGTGTTCGAGGTGGAGTTGCTGGGTATCCGGTAGGTCGGTCCGCGGGTTCCCCCCTTCCGGGGAGCCTCCGCGCCGATCCCTCACCACCACTTCCAGTCCCGGCTGGGCACGGGATCGAAGATCCAGGCCTGCATCTGCTGCGGCGTCGGAAACAGGTAGAACTCCACGTGCCCGTCGGCAAAGAGCATGTTGAACCGGCTCTTGCCCTTGTAGTTGTGCCAGATGCTCCGGGTGTCCGTGTTGCCCCGGTTCGCGTGCCATGCCCAGTCGCCCTGCAGGAACTTGTGCGACGCGCCCAGCGCTGCCTCCGAGGTCTTCATGGACAGGAACGCGTCGCTGCCCCGCGCCTGCCCCACGTCGCCCAGCACGTGCCGCGTCCGGAAGGAATCGTGCTGCCACTGCGGCAGATAGCTGGTGCCGTACCGGAGGTAACAGTTCTTCACCGGCGCCGCGTTCAGGAAATCGCCCTTGTCGTTCGGGCACCGGAACAGCTCGTAGACCTGCGTGTACTTGTTCAGCGGACGATTCGTCGCCGCCACGAACACGTTGTAGGATCCATTCGTTCCCCCGGCCCCGATCCAGTCGGTGACCTGTGGATAGAATTCCGAGTTGTCGTCGGCATACATCGTGTAGGCTAGGCCGATCTGCTTCTCGTTGCTCGCGCACTTGATCTGCGTCGACTTCTGCTTCGCCCGCCCCAGCGCCGGCAGCAGCATGCTCGCGAGGATGGCGATGATCGCGATGACGACGAGCAGTTCGATCAGCGTGAAGCCACCCCGCGCCCCGGGGAGGCGCGGCGACCCGGGCAGGGACTCGGACGAAATGGGGGCAGTGGAGCGGGAGACCATGGCAGGAAAGGTGGAAGAACGGCGGATAACCAAATGGATTAGTCCGGATTCTGCCTGCACGAGGAAGCGATGACAAGGGCCGCCCCGCACCCCGGAGAGCCTGTCTGAGCGTCAGGGCGTTGACGAGATCGCTGGGTGCCCGCGACCGGCTCCCCGCCATGGCGTCCGCGCGACGGCGGGCTGAGTCGCGGGGGGGATCCACACAGGCGAAACGAGAGGGATAACCGGCGACTCGGCAGTCGCCGGCTCCAGATCGCGGTTCATATCGCGGTTCCGCACCGGGCTTTGTCCATCGTCCTGCCCGGAGCGGACGGGACCCCGACCCAAGGCTGGCCACCGGGCCCGGGTCGCGGCACGCTCGGCGGCGTCCACCACCCCCATGAAACACCGCCTTCTTACCGACCCGCGCGCCACGCTGGCCCTGGCCGCCGCCCTGCTTTGCGGCGGTTCCACCCTGGCCCAGGATTCCAAGGCCACGAACGCGGCGCCCGCCGCCGCGCGACCCCGCACTCCGCGACCGCCGCCACTCATTTCCCCCGAACTCACCCCTGCCGGCGTGGTCTTCCGCTTCAACGCGCCCAGGGCCACCGAGGTGAAGGTCTCCGGCCAGTTCGGCCCCGAGACCTCCCTGACGAAGGACGCCCAGGGAATCTGGACGGCCACCGTTCCCAACGTGAAACCGGGCGTTCACGAGTACCGTTTCATCGTCGACGGCCTCGCGGTGATCGATCCCCAGAACTCCTGGGTGAAGCCGCAGCGCTGGCCGAACACCAGCATCCTGCACGTGCCTTCGACCCCGCCGGCACCGTGGGACCTTCAGGACCTGCCGCATGGCACGCTGCACGAGCACGTCTACCGCTCGGAGGCGCTCGGCACCTGGCGTCGCATCGTCGTCTACACCCCCCCCGGCACGAAGCGGAGTTCCCGACTTCCCGTGCTCTACCTGTCGCACGGGTACAGCGACAACGAGGCCGCCTGGAGCGTCCACGGCAAGGCCCATTGGATCCTCGACTCCCTGATCGCCGCCCAGAAGGCCAAGCCCATGATCATGGTGATGCCGGACGGGCACGCCCTTCCGCCGGGGGCCACCGGGTTCGAGGACTACGGCCCCGCCAACTCCGCCGCGCTCGCCAACGAACTGATCAAGGACATCATCCCCCTGGTCGAGGAAGAGTACCCCGTGAACCGCGGTTCCGCGTCGCGCGCCTTCGCCGGGTTGTCCATGGGCGGGCATCATGCCCTCACCATCGCCCTCAACCACCACGACCGTTTCCAATGGATCGGCGCCTTCAGTTCGGCACCCCCGCCCGACGCCAGCATCACCGCCGGACTCGACCGTCCCTCCAGCGTGAACCGCGACCTGCGCCTCTTCTGGATCGCGTGCGGCAACAAGGACTTCCTGTTCCAGCGCAACCGCGAGTTCCACGCGCTCCTCGACGGCAAGGGCATCCGCCACCAGTACGTGGAGACCGAGGGGGACCATTCCTGGCCGGTCTGGCGCCATTACCTCGTCGAGTTTCTGCCCCAGCTCTTCCGCTGAAACCCGTTCGCCCCCCATCGCCGCGTCCTGCCGTTTCCGGTCAACTCCCCGGGCACCCGGCTTCGGACTGGCATCCGGCGCGAATTCGGGCAGCTTCACCGGGTCTGATATGAAGCGAAACCTGCCTTGGATCATGGCGGCCCTGGCGTTGGCCTGGCTCGCGTCCTCCTTCGCCCCGGCCCGCGGCAAGCAACGCGAGGCCCGCGACTTCGGGCGCCTGCCCGTCCTCCTCAACGGTCGCGTCCAACCCCTGGATTCCGTCGCCCGCAACGCACTCCTTCAGTTCCGCACCAAACAGTCCGTGCGCGTCACCGATCCCGGGGCGGGCAACGCGCCCTTCACCCTGCCGGCCATCGATTGGCTCAAGGAGATGCTGTTCCAGCCCGAGGTCGCGGATACCCGCCCGTCCTTCCGCGTCGATCACCCCGAGGTCATCGCGCTGCTCAAATTGGGTCGCGAGGACAAGCACTTCTCGTTTGCCGAGATGCGCCCCGGCGCCGAGGCGCTCGAGCGGGAGGCACGCCGCATTCACCAGGAAGGCCTGAAGGCGGAACAACAGACCCCCTACCAAAAGGCCGTCACCACCCTGTACAGCCGGCTGATCCTCTACCAAAACCTGAAGAACAGCCTCAAGCCCGAGCGCGTCACCGAGCTCTCCGCCAAGATCGCCCAATTCGAGAAGACCATCGTCCCGGGCCGGGCCGCAGCCGAGGCGGAACGCGCCGGTAAGCCCCACGACAAGGCCGCCTTCGACGCCTTCATCGCCGAACTCACCGACTTCGACATGGTCTCCCGCTCGGCGTATCCCCTGCTCATCCCCGGACCCGATCCCGGGCACCAACGGGACGACTGGCTGAATGCGGGGGCAGCCATGATGGAGGCGGCGCGTTCGGGGCGGATCCCCGATCCCATGCGCTTTTACGCCGCCATGCATGACGCGTTTCGCGCGGGCGACACCGCCCGTTTCAATCAGGGGGTCACGGAGTATCACGCCTGGCTCGAGAAACACGGATACCAGCGGGAACTCTCCAAGGGCGCCTCCGAACACCTCTACAACCACCTCCAGCTCTTCTACAAGGCCATGGTTCTCTACGTGGCCGCGTTCCTCTGTGCCGCCATTTCCTGGTTCCATCGCAGCGAACCCCTCCGGCGCACCGGCTGGATGCTCACCTGGATCGCCCTGATCGTGCACACCGGCGGCGTCATCTACCGCATGGCCCTCGAAGGGCGCCCCCCGGTCACCAACCTCTATTCCTCCGCCGTCTTCATCGGCTGGGGCACCGCCCTCTTCGGCCTCGCCCTCGAGAAGTTCCAGCGCGACGGCATCGGCATCGGCGTCGGCGGCCTCACCGGCTTCACCACCCTCGTCATTGCCCACAACCTATCGATGAGCGGCGATACCATGGAAATGCTCCGGGCCGTGCTCGACACCAACTTCTGGCTCGCCACCCACGTCGTCGTCATCACCCTCGGCTACTCCGCCACGTTCGTCGCCGGCTTCCTCGCCGCCCTTTACGTCGTCCGCGGCTTCTTCACCTCCTCGCTCGCCGTCCCCACGGCGTCCGCCCTGGTCCGCATGGTCTACGGCGTCACCTGCTTCGCCACCCTGTTCAGCTTCACCGGCACCGTCCTCGGTGGCATCTGGGCCGACCAATCCTGGGGCCGGTTCTGGGGCTGGGACCCGAAGGAAAACGGCGCCCTCCTCATCGTCATCTGGAACGCCTTCTACCTCCACGCCCGCTGGGGACGCCTGCTCAACGACCGGCAACTCATGGCCGTCGCCATCGCCGGCAACATCATCACCGCCTTCTCCTGGTTCGGCGTCAACATGCTCGGCATCGGCCTCCACGCCTACGGGTTCATGGATGCCGCCTTCAAATGGCTCGTCCTTTTCGACGTCACCCAGATCGCCCTCATCGGCTTCGCACTCCTGCCCCTCCGCTTCTGGCGCAGCTTCCGCGATGGCACCCATCCTCGCGTCCCCGCCGGCGAACGCCCCCCGAAACCGCCCGGCCTGGTGCCCCGGCCCAAAACCGCCTGAAGGGCCCGGGGCCCGCCCGAATTACACCCCCCTCGCGGAATTACCCCTCGCGGAATTACCCCTCGCGGAATTACTTGCGCAGCCGGTACAGGCGCCCCGGCGTCCCCGCCACGGGCACCACGACTCGCCACTCGTTCGAAACCCGTTCGGGCACCGCGTCCACGGTGCCCCACCCTGCCGTGGGGTCGGGCAACGCCGTGGCTTCCAGTACGTAGCCTACCGCCGACGCCGGCCAGCGCAACGTCAGCCGGCCCGCCGACAGCTGGTACCCGAGCCCCACGGCCACCTCGTTCACCCGGAACGACCCGGAGCTCATCGCCACACCATCCAGCGTGGTTACCGCCAAGGGACCGCTCGACACCCCCGCCGGAGCCGTCGCGGTCAGCTGGTTGGCCGATGCCAATTCGAACTGCGCCTCCACGCCGTTGAATTGGACCTTCGACGCGGTCCGGAACCCCTTGCCGTCGATCGTCACCCGGGTCCCCGCGATCCCGTTCGTCGGACTGAACCCCGTAATCGCCGGCTGGACGCCATCCACGAAGAAATTCCCGGTCGCCTCCACCTCGGTTCCGTTGCTCAACCGAACTCGAAACGGACCGCTGTAGGAACCCACCGGCACCACCACCCGCACGCTCGTGGGGTTGAGCAGGCTGAAGGTGGCATCGATCCCTCCCAGCCGGACCCAGGACAGATTCGTCAACCCGGAACCGGCGAGGAAGACCACCGTGCCCACCGGACCCGAGGCCGGCGTAAAACCGTCCAGCGTGGGATGGACGGTGTACACGTTCGCGCTCACCACCTCCCCCGACCGACCCGCCAACCGGAGCTTCCCGGTCGTCGCCAGGGACGGCACCGTAACCGCCAGCCGCGTGGAGGAGGTCCGTTGGAACTCGGCCTCCACGCCGTTGATCTGCACGGAGTCCACCCCCTCCAGAAACGCCCCATCCACCGTCACCGTGTCGCCCCGCCGCCCGGACAACGGCGTAAATCCGCTGATGCGAATCGGATAATGGAAGGACTCCTCGCTGACGTGCGTTCCGTTCGTGCTGGTCAACGTAATCGGTCCGTTCGTCACTCCGTTCGGCGCCGTCACCACCACCGTCGTGTTCCCCCTCGACACGATTCCCGCCCGCAGTCCGCCGAAAAGAACGTCCGTCAGCCCGTGAAACCCGCCGCCCTCGATTCGAACTTGCGTCCCTGCCGCGCCGAAGCCGGGCGAAAACCTCAGGATCCGCGGCTCCACGATCACGTTGCTGGCCGTCGTGACCGACCCCGACGCCGACGAAAGGACCAGCCGCGAATTCACCGCGTTGGTCGGCACATGGACGAAAAGATTCGTGCGCGACACCACGGTGAACCGTGCTGGCACGGCTTCAAACTCGACTCGGGTCGTGCCGTCCAGATTCCGCCCCCGCACGTCGATGACGTCACCCGGCCTGCCCCTCGCAGGTGAAAAGCCCGCCAACAGCGGCGATGCCTGGAACATCTCGAAGCTGGTGAACGACCCCGCCTCGTTGGCGACCGTAATCGGACCGATCGCCACGTCCGTGGGCACCAGGGCCTTCAATTGCGTCAACCCCACGATCTGGAACACCGCCCGTGCGCCGCCAATGCTAACGTTTGTCACATTGCCCCGCCCCAGCCCCGTGCCCGCGCCCAGGTTCGCCCCCGTAATCGTGATCAGGGTCCCCGGGCCACCCGAAGTGGGCGTAAAACTCTCGATCCGAGGCGCCGCCACGAAAATCTGCGAGCTCGAAGCGGCGCCCGAACCCGCCGTAAACACCGAGATCGGCCCTGTCAGGGCCGTGCCTGGGACCCTTGCCCGCACGGCCGAGGCGCTCCGCGCCACGATCTCGCCCGCCGCCTCGGTCGATCCGAAGTAGACAAACGTGGCCGCCTGCAATCCCGAACCAAACACCGTCACCTCCGTCCCCGCCGGCCCACGATCCGGACTGAAGCCGGTCACGGTTGCGGCCTCCAACGCCCATCCCATTCCCGTTACTGCCATCCACAGGCCCATCCGGAACCCGCGGCACATCCAACGCGTCACAACCATAAGGGCCGCCACCATGCCATCACCCGACCAAACGCGCCAGCGCCCGAGTCCCTGTCCTCTGGCCGCCGAAGCGGGACCGATCCCCCGTCCCGCCGATTTCTTCTCCTCCCCCGCTCCATTCTTCGCGAGGCTTACGCCCATGCCCGACTCGGTTCCACTCCTGGACCCCCAGCCATTGGCCTCCAACCCCGTCCAAGCGAAGGGTCCGTGGGGAGCCGGGATGACACTGGTGTTCGGTTTTGTCGTCTTCCTTGCCTATTCCATCATCCAGACCCTCGCCATGGCGCCCGTGTTGACGGCGTCGCTCGGCCCCCGCTTCAACGCGGCACAGGTCACGGACATCATGACCCTCGGCTTCAACCTCGCGCTGGCGACCGCGCTGGGTTGCCCGGCCATGTTGATCCTGTGCGCGCTGCTGGTCATCGCGCGCGGCGGTCCTTCGCTCGAGTCGTACCTCGCGCTCCACCGAATCCGGCCCGCAAAGCTCGTTGCCTGGCTGATCGGAATGCTGGCGTTCGTGCTCTCCATGTCAGCCCTCAACGAAGCCCTTCAGCGCCCGGTCCCCGATTTCATTTCCAAAAGTTTTGCAACTGCTGGTCATCTCCCTTTTTTCTTCGTTGCCGTCGGACTCTGTGCCCCCATCGCCGAGGAGGTCTTCTTCCGTGGTTTCCTTTACCGCGGACTGGCTCAATCCCCCTTGCGGGCCGGCGGAGCCATCCTCTTCACCTCCCTGGTCTTCATGCTGGTGCATGCCGGTCAGTACGACTGGTTTGATCTCACGCAGGTCGGCCTCGTCGGCTTGGTGCTCGGCATTGCTCGTTGGCGGAGCGACTCCCTGCTCCCGCCCCTGGCCATGCACAGCCTCCTCAACCTGACATCCCTGACCCTGTACACTTTCGAGGCCGCCCGCCCCACCTGAGCCCGCCCGCGCCCCGCAAACCACCCATAAACCAGCCAACAAGAATTAGGGACAGACACTTTGTAAAAGGCCACTCAACAAAGGGACAAACACTTTGTAATGGATCGGGGGGGGAGTCCGGAGCAGACTGATGCATGCGCCAGTCGCGCCTTAAGTTTCCGCCGGAGGCTCCGGTTGGCTGGTACCACTGCCTCTCTCGCGTCGTGGATCGACGGTTCATCTTTCAACCGGCCGAAAAGGAGCACTTCGTCGCGCTGCTCCGTGAATGCGAGGCGTTCTGCGAGGTGCGCG
>CAZSOV010000001.1:0-126137 GCA_964608505.1 uncultured Verrucomicrobiota bacterium | reverse complement strand
CGAGGCTCATCTCGCCGCGGAGCACGTTCAGGAGCTGGGGAAACTCGTCGATGCTGAACTTGCGCAACCAGCGCCCGACGGGGGTGATGCGGGGGTCCTGGGTGACCTTGAAGACGGGACCGGACATCTCGTTGAAGGCGGCGAGTTCCTGTTTCCGCTGCTCCGCGTCGGTGACCATGGTGCGGAACTTGTACATGGTGAACGGGCGTCCGTTCAGACCGCTGCGTTGTTGCCGGAACACCACCGGACCGGGGGAGGTCAGCCGGACGGCGAGGGCGGCGACCGCGAGAATCGGGGAGGAAAGCGTCAGGAGGAACGCGGCGCCCAAGAAATCGATGACCTGTTTCCCGACCGCCTCCCAGGAGGCATCCGGGGCCGAGCGGAAAACCATCATCGGACGCCCGTAGAAATCGTCGACCGTGGTGCGGGAGATCTGGGTTTTGAAGAAGTCGGCGAGCAACCAGACCTCGACGCCTTCCAATTCGCAGGCCTGGATCACCTTCTCGAGCTGGCCGAAATAGGTATGGCGTGCCGTCAGGACCACGCCGTTGGCGGAGTGCTCGTGAACGATGTGCACGAGTTGATCGACGGAGGCATCGTTGACGTCGAGTTCGGCCAGGACGCGAACGCCGTGCTGGTCGCCCTTGGACAGCTGCTGGCGGAGGCCGGCGGTGTCCTCGGCGGTGCCGACGAGGACCAGGCGGCGCTCGTACTGGCCCTTTTCGATGCCGGAGCGGATCCACCACCGGACGATTTCCTCCTTGAGCATGAGCAGGAGGAAACTGAACGCCCCGAAGAAGATGATGACCGCGCGGGACAACTGTTCCTTGAACAGGAACATGACGATGATGACCGCGACCGAGAGGACGGTGCAGACCTTGAGCAGCAGGTACGCGGTCTGCCACCGGGACGGCAGCAGGGGGCGGTTGTAGAACCCGAACGAGGTCAGCAGCAACATCGCCGCCGGGACCGTCAGCGCCACGTACCAGGAGTAATGCCCGAACGACTGGATCTCCGGCGTGCCGCCGAACAGCTCGAAGAACGCGACGAACCCGGGACCGAAGCGGTCGGCATTCGAACGAATCGCGAAGGCAAAGAAAAACCCAAGCGCGAAGAGCATCGCGTCCACCACATTGTGGATGCGATTGCGGATGGTCCTCTGGCGACGAAGCATCGGCGATGGTCAGGCCCGGAAAGCGCGAACACCGCCACCCTATGCCGTTGAGTCCGAGGAATTCAACGTCCGGCTGGCCGGATGTTCCGCCGGGGCGGGTCGTTCGGTCCCGGTCGTGTTCAGTGCCGGAAATGGCGGACACCGGTGAAGATCATGGCCATGCCGCGCTCGTCGGCGGCGGCCACGACCTCGGGATCGCGCAATGATTTGCCGGGTTGGATGGCCGCCGTCGCCCCCGCCTCCGCCGCGGCGATCAAGCCATCGGGGAACGGGAAGAAGGCATCGCTGCACACGACGCTGCCCCGCAGCGACAACCCCGCCTCGCCCGCCTTCCAGACCGCGATGCGGCTGGAGTCCACCCGGCTCATCTGTCCGGCACCGATGCCGAGGGTGCGTCCGTGGCCCTGGTCGTCCGCGGTGACGTACACGATGGCATTGGACTTCACGTGTTTCACGACGCGCCATCCGAACATCATGGCCCGACGCTCGGGGTCGGAGGGCTGGCGGCGCGTGACGACCTGGAGTTCGGACGGAGGCCCCCCCCGGGAGTCGCGTTGCTGGAGCAGGAACGAATCGGCCCCGACGCTCCGCACCTCCCAGGAACCGGCCCTGGCCGGGTCCTGGCGGATCCGCATGAGGCGGAGGTTCTTCTTCCGCTGCAGGAGCGCGAGGGCGTCGGGTGCGAAATCGGGAGCCACGATCACCTCGCTGAAGATCTCGGCGATGGCCTCGGCGCAGGGGAGGTCGAGGGGCCGGTTGATCGCGATGATGCCGCCGAACGGCGCCTGGCGGTCGGTGGCCAGCGCGCGGTCCCAAGCCTCCCGCAACGTCGCCGCCTGGGCCACCCCGCAGGGGTTGGTATGCTTGAGGATGGCGACCGACGGCTCGTCCTCCGCGAACTCCCCGATCAACGACGCGGCGGCGGTGAGGTCGAGGATGTTGTTGTAGGACAACTCCTTGCCATGAAGTTGCTCGAAGAACTCGTGGAATCGTCCGTAGAGCGCCGCTGGCTGGTGGGGGTTCTCGCCGTACCTCAGTTCCTGGGCGCGCCGGGCGGCGATGGCCAGGGTGCCGGGCAACTCGGCGCCGCCCCCGAATTCCCGTTGCAGATGGGCGGCAATCGCGGCGTCGTAGGCCGCCGTCCGGGCATAGACCTTCGCGGCGAGCCGGCGGCGGAGCTCGAGCCGGGTGCCGCCTTCCTCCGCGACCTGCCGGGCGACCTCGTCGTAATCCGCGGGATCGGTCACCACCGTCACGCTGTCGTGGTTCTTCGCGGCGCTTCGGAGCATCGAAGGCCCGCCGATGTCGATATTCTCGATGGCGTCGTGGAGCGAGACCCCCGGGCGCGCGACGGTGGCCTCGAACGGATAGAGGTTCACCACCACCAGGTCGATGGGAGGAATGCCGTGGCCGGCCACCGCGGCCTCGTGTTCCGGATTGCCCCGGATGTAGAGCAGACCCCCGTGGACCTTGGGATGCAGGGTCTTCACCCGCCCGTCGAGCATCTCGGGAAAGCCGGTGTACTCCCCGAGTTCCTGCACCACGAGGCCGGCCTCGCGCAGGGCCTTCGCGGTGCCGCCCGTGGAAATCAATTCCACCCCGGCCCCCGCGAGGGCGCGGGCAAAGGGCACGAGGCCGGTCTTGTCGGAAACGGAGAGCAGGGCACGCTGGATCTTCGGCATGGGCGGCGAAATTCGCGAGGGCCGGCCCGGGATGTCAATCCGCGGCAATCCACCGCTCGCCCCCCGCCGCGACCGCTGGTAGGGTGGCCTCATGTTGACCGACGTGGCGCTCCGCCTCCGCGCCCGAGGCCTGTGGCTCTGCCTGCTGGCCGCGACACTCCTCGCCGCCTGCTCGCCGGACGGGTTTCTCGTCACCGACGAGGAACGGGAACGGAATTTCCAACGCGCCCGCGATGCCGAGCGCCTCGGCGATTTCGACGGCGCGGCCGACCACTACGAACGCGCGCTGGAACGCAACCCCCGCGCCGCCAACGTCACCCTCGGCTACGCCTCCCTGTGCGAGACGCAGCTCAAGCGCTTCGCCGACGCCGCCTACCTCTACCAGCGCTACCTCAAACTGGTCCCCGACGATCCCCGCGCCGAGGACATCCGCCGGCGCATCACCATCTGCTCCGAACGCCTCGCCACCGCCGTCCCCGTCGTGATCCGCAGCGAAACCATCGCCCGCGATCTCGAAACCGTCCGCACCGAAAACCTCCGGCTCAAGGCCCTCACCAGCAACCTCGTCGCCACCGCCGTCTACTGGAGCAACGAATGGCGCCGCGCGTCCACCACCGCCGCCATCCCCTCCGCGCCTCCCCCCGATCCCAGCCCCGACGCCTCCGCCCCGGCCCTCGCCCAAGCCGGACCCGCGACACCCCGGCCCGGCCCGGTTTCGGGCGCCCGCGCGGTACCCGCCCCGAGCGCGGCCCGAAGGACGCCGTCCGGCGCCCCTCCTGCCTCCCCCGCCCCTTCCCCCTCGTCCGCGTCCGCCCGCGACGCCGGGTACGCCGTCGACTCCCGATCCGCCCGCACCCCCCGCGCCAATGTCCCGCCCGCGCCGGCCGCGTCCGCCCCGGCGCGCAGCACAACCCCCGCACCCAGCCCCATCCGCGGACCCGTCCGCATGCACGTGGTGTCCTCCGGCGACACCCTCGCCAGCGTGGCGCGCCGGTTCGGCGTGTCGCCTGCGGTCGTGGCCCAGGCGAATCCGCGGGTGAACACGCGCCAACTGACCTCCGGCACCATCCTCCGGATTCCCGTGAACACCAGACGCTAGGTCACGCGGCAGGGGCAGGCGGTGGCGATCCCTCGCGGGTCAACGGCCCACCTCCTCCCCGGCGCGCCGGGATCCCGGGCGCGAGCCCTCGAGCCCTTGACCCATGGGCTATGGGCTTCCCGAACTGCCGCCCGCCCGGGCACCCAACCACGCACCGCGCCGCATGCCCTCCGCCCCCCTGCACGTCGCCTTCCTGAACGAGAACACCCTCGGGCATGTCTCGTACCTGCCACGCTTCGCCGCCGAGTTCGCCCGCCGCCCCGAGCTCGGAGTTCAGGTCGAGGTCCTCGATGTCACCCCCCTGCCCCCCGCCCTGCAACGGCGCGCGGATTTCTCGATCCGCGGCCTGCGCAAGTTCGGCCTCGATTTCCAAGCCTCCCGCTGGCGCTCCGTGGTCAGCGCCCACGCCCGACGGTTGCTCGATGACCTCCGGTCCCGTCGCCGCCCCGACGCGGTGGTCGTCAACACCCAGAGCGCCGGGCTCGCGCTCGCCGACCTTGCCCCCGAACTGCCGATCTTCGTCTGCCTGGATGCCACGTTTCGCCAACTCCAGCGCAGCCGCTGGTTCGCCCTCAATCGCGTCGCCGGCTGGCTCACGCCCCTGACCCTCGCCTCCCTGCTCGCCCGCGAACGCCGCCTCGTCGCCGCCGCCACCCGGTTCCTGCCCTGGTCCGCGCCCGTCCGCGAATCGCTGGTCCGCGAATACGGCGTCGATCCGGCCCGCATCACCCCGCTCCCGCCCTCCCTCGATCTTGCCCGGTTCCGACGCCCGCCCGCGTTCCATCCCCGCCCCCCGGGCCCGCCTCGCCTGCTCTTCGTCGGGGGCGACTTCCGACGCAAGGGAGGCCCCTTGCTGCTCGAGACGTTCCGCGCCCGCTTCGCCGGACGCGCCGAACTGCACCTCGTCACCCAATCCGCTGTCCCCGCCGAGCCCGGCGTGGTGGTGCATCGTGGCGTCCCCGCCGGCAGCCCGGAATGGCTCGCGCTCTGGCACCAGGCGGATCTTTTCGTGTTCCCCAGCGCGCTCGAAACCTTCGGCATCGTGTTGATCGAGGCCCTCGCCTTCGGGGTCCCCGTCGTCTCGAGTCGCGCCGGCGCCGCCGCCGACGTTCTCGAGGACGGACGCCTCGGCACGCTGCTGGACCGCCTCGACCCAGGCCCGCTGGGCGACGCCATCCAGGCCGTGCTGGAGCAACCCGAGGCCGCCCGCCACCGCGCCGAACTCGGACGCCGGCGCGCCGAGCGTGACTTCGATCTCGTCCGCAACACCGAACGCCTGGCGACCGAACTGCGCGGCGCCGGCTAGCCCGCCTACTTCTTCTCCTCGGGGAGCAGTTCGCGCAGGACGACGTTCCGGAGGTGCGCCGTGGTCTCGTACGTCGCGATGCCCAGCGGCACGCTTTCCTCGATGGGCCCCGACCGCAGGCTAAACGTCTTCCCCGCCCGTTCGATGTCCGTGACCTTCTCCTGGTCGATCCACGCCTCCAGCTTCGTGTCGGTGACCCGGACGCGGACCGCGTACCATTGTCCCGTCTTGAACGACATGAACTTCGTCGTCTCGTTCGAGGACGCGTCATTGCCGTCGATGCTCGAAATCCCGACGAGCCCCCCGCCCCAGCCGCCGATGATCAGGCTGGCATTGGTGTTGCCGATGGGAAACGTGAGGCCGCAGAAGAAATCGCTGCCCACCACCCGCCGCGCCTCGAGCTGGAGCTCGTAGTTCGTCTTCGGAACCGCATTGGTATAGTGCACCCCCGACATGTAGCCCTGCTCGATCACCAGCAGCCCGTTCTCCACGTTCACCTCCCCCTTCCCCGCGAAATCCGTCTTCGCCCAACCCGCCAGCGATTTCCCGTCGAACAAGACCCGCTCCTTCGCGCCCAACGCGGGGGCGTTGGTGCCCTTTCCCCCCGCCGACCCGGGCCCGGCCTCGGCTGCGTGAACGCGGAGCAACCCGGCGACCAGGAACAGCACCAGAACGAATGCGCGTGACATGCCAGCAGCAAAGCGCGTCCGCCGCGGCTGGCAACTCCGGAGTTGGGTCCCGCGGTTCGCAACCTTAATTAATACTGATCAGCAGATTTGCGATTGACCGCAACCGGGGGCACGGGCAGAACGCCTCGTCCCCGCAATCCGCTCTCGGCCCGCGACCCGCCGTGGTGCCCCCACCCATGCACCGGCGCGTCTTCGGACCGGTATCGGCTTGCGGTTGATGGAACAAAAGTTCGATCCAACCCTCAACCCACGCAGGCCCTTTGAAATCCAATCCATTCCGTTCCCTTGCCGCCTCCCTGGCGGTCGCCGCCGGCGCTTCCGGAGCCCTCCAGGCCCAGGAGCTCCTGCTCCAGGAAGGCTTCAACACCGACGGTGAAGCCTCCAACCCCAGGCGCTACACCATGACCGGTCGTGACGTCTACGAACCCGACCGCATCCGGTCCGTCCTCGGCAACTTCGACCAGAAGGGGCCCATCTATTGGGACCACAACTTCAAGGTCTCCTTCGTCGGCAATCCGAGCATCCCCGGACGCCGGGCCATCTTCGGCTGGCGCGGCACGGACGCGACCGGAGCGACCGAGGACCTGATGAAACTGTTCGATTCGACGGTCGGCTGGCTGCTCGCGGGCAAGCGGAACGCCAAGGTGGTCATCCACCCCAATGCCGCCTCGGTCCAGGCCCTCGCCGACCGCCTGGTCGCCTTGGGGCACACCGTCGAGGACGACGACAACGCCGGGGTTCCGAACGATTTCGAGGTGGTGGGCGACCTGTTCATCCACGGCCCCGGCTCCTCCAATCCGAGCCGCTTCGTCCTCCTTCCCAAGCCGGTGATCGTGATGAACGCGCCCGACTACGACGACATGCTCGTGGGCAGCATCGGGACGTCGCTTGCCTTCGACCCGGGCCAGGTCACCGTCGCGGCGCCCTCTCATCCCGCGGCAGGGGGCAAGACCGGGACCTTCTCCGGACTCACCGGCAGCCAGACGTTCGAACTCATTGGCAGCTTCCTGCCTCCCACCTCGACGACGGTGGCCACCATCGTCCGGATCGTACCCCCGTCCATCAGCAGCCTCGCGGATCTCGATGCCGTCATCGCCGGGACCAAGACCCACTCCAAGACCGCCGGCACCGTCACCGCCGTTGACTTCAACGACGGCAGCGCCGGCCAATGGCAATACGACAACGCCCTTCCCGGCGGCTATGCCGGCAACTGGGGTCTCGCCGTCACCGGCAAACTCACCGTCACCCGCGCCGGCACCTTCCGGTTCGCCGTCGGCTCCGACGACGGCGCCCGTCTCCGCATCGATCTCGACAAGAACGGCTTCACCGCCGCCGACAACATCATCGAGGACGCCGGGCCCCACGCCCACCAGATCGTCTATGCCAACGTGACCTTCCCCGCCGCCGGCACCTACGACTTCCACCTCGCCTCCTACAACAGCTCCGGGGGCGGTTCCCTCGAGGCCTCCGTCGCCATTCAGGAGGGCGCCATCCCCGACGATGATCTCGCGTCCGGGTACTGGGAAGTCCTCGGCACCGACGGCTCCACGGCCCCGGTGCGGCTGAGCGGCACGGCCGACGTCACGGCCTACGTCGCCACCGGCCCCAACGTCGAACGGCAGGAACCCTTCATCGTCGTCTCCAACGGACCCGGCGACGCGCCTCCCGGTGACTTCTACGACGGGGGTCCCTTCACCGGCTACGAGGGCGCCGGATTCCTCGGCGGTTCCGGCCTGAACAAGTGGGCCTATCCCGATGGCCAGAGCTATCGCTCCGTCCGCCTCAATCCCGTCAACGTCGCCGGGAAGAACAACGTCCACCTCACCATCGCCCTCGCCGCGACCGTGGTGGATTTCGAGGACAGCGATCTCATCGACGTCGTCATCTATCCCAACGGCGCGAACAGCACCCCCAGGACCCTCGCCCATTTCCGCGGCGTCCAGAATGCCATCCAACCCTGGCTCGGCGATCAGCTGCAGAACTTCCAGCGCCGCCTGACCCGGCAGTTCGCCGACTTCACCTACGACATCCCCGCCACCGCCACCGACCTGGTCGTCGAAGTGCGCGTCGCTTCCAGCTGGTGGACCGAGACGCTCGGCGTCGACAACATCCGCATCACCGCCGGCGCCGCGGCCTCGCCCGCCAAACTCGACGCCCCCAAGGTCTCCGGCGCTGACATCGCCCTGACCTGGACCGGAGGACAGGCGCCCTACCTCGTCCAGTGGACCACCTCGCTCGGCGGAGCCTGGGTCAACCTGCACACCACCTCGGCCACCAGCCTCTCGGTGCCCCTGGCCGGCAGCGGCGGCTTCTTCCGCGTCCAGAGCGGCGCCTCGGGCACCGCTGCCAAGCTCTACAAAGCCTCCCTCTCCGGCGCCAACGAGGTGCCGTCCGTCACCACCCCCGCGACCGGCTCCGCCATCGTCACCGTCAGCGGTGATACCCTGACCTATTACGTCGGGTACGCCGGACTCAAAGCCACCGCGACCGCCTCCCACATCCACGGCCCGGCCGCCGCCACCGCCACCGCCGGCGTCCTCTTCAACCTCAACCCCGTGGGCGCCTACGGCACCGGCGGCGTCCTGGCCGGCACCCAGACCCTCACCGCCGCCCAGAAAACCGCCGTCGAAGCCGGTCAGGGTTACGTGAACATCCACACGTCGGCCCACGGCAGCGGCGAAATTCGCGGTCAGGTCATCCCCGTGCCCTGACGCCCTGGCGCCCGGGGGCAGCAAAGCCCCCGATCGGCTCCTGGTCCAACCCCCGGTCGGCGCCCCCACGCCGTCCGGGGGTTTTTGTTTCCCGTCCGCGTTGGGCGTCCGTCGGCGCACGTGGAAATCGTGGCCGGACCACGGGGTAACGCGAACTCCGGCCACGATTCCGTCATGCACTCCCCGCGCAGGGCGAATGACAAAGTCGATTGGGGCGCGCGACCGACTCCCCGCCATGGCGTCCGCGCGACGGCGGGCTGATTCGGGGGCCATCGAAGGAGGCGAAACCAGAGGGGAAACCGGCGACTCGGCAGTCGCCGGCCCCAAACACAGTTCCGCACCGGACTTTGTCCATTGCCCTGCCCCGCGTTGCCCGACCGATTCGCCATTCGCCATTCCCCCTTCGCCCCCCTATCCTGCGCGCACCGTGGATCGTTTCGCGTTTCAACTCGGTTCGCTCACCGTCACCTGGTACGGCATCTGCCTCGCGACCGGCTTCTACCTCGGCACCTGGACCGCCGCGCGCCGCGCACCGCGGGTCGGCGTCTCCTCCGATTCCGTCTGGGACCTCCTTTGGGTCCTCCTGCTCGCCGGCGTGATCGGTGCCCGGGCGTGGTATGTCGTCTCCTATTGGGATCGCGACTTCCGGAACCAGCCCCTCTCCGAGATCTTCATGATCCACCACGGCGGCCTCGTGTTCCATGGCGGTTTCGTCCTCGCCGCCCTCTGCGGTTTCGCCTGGTGCGCCCGACGCGGCGTTCCCGCCTGGCGGATGGCTGACATCCTCACCCCGAGCCTCGTCCTCGGCCATGCCTTCGGCCGCCTCGGCTGCTTCATCAACGGCTGCTGCTACGGACGCCGCTGCGAACTGCCCTGGGCCATCCGGTACCCCGCCCAATACCAACTTCCCGATGCCGCCCTCCATCCCGTGCAACTGTACGAGGCCGCCCTCGACCTCGCCCTCATGGGCGCTCTCGTCTGGGTCTTTCGCCGCCGCCGCTTCGAAGGCCAGGTCTTCGCCCTGTACCTGATCGGCTACGCGCTCCTCCGCTCCTTCGTCGAACTCTATCGCGGCGATTATCCCGTCGACGCCGTCCGCCTGGGCTTCCTCACCCCCGCGCATTGGGTCAGCGCCGGCCTGCTCGTCCTCGGCCTCGCCCTCTACCTGCTCCGACGCCGGCACCCTCTTGCCACTCCCGTGCCCGCGGCGGCTCCGCCGCCGTCCGGCTCCGACACCCAAACCCCTTGACGCGCCTCCGCACCCCTCCGACCCCGTCCGCCGCCCCCCGAAAGATCCCCCATGCCTGAACCCGTCGTGATCGAGGTGGACGTTTCCCGTCCGGACGTACGCCTCGACGTTTTTCTCCGTGGCCACTTCCCCGAGGTGTCGCGCGGCACCCTCCAGCGCCTCATCGATTCCGGCGCCATCCGCGTCAACGGGCGCCAGGTCCGTTCCACCCACGCCCCGCGGGCCGGCGACCGCATCGAGGTCACCTGGCCCGCCCCCGTCCCCGCCGAGGCCCGCCCCCAGGACATCCCCCTGGACGTCCTCCACGAGGACGACGATCTGCTCGTTCTGAACAAGGCGGCCGGCCTCGTCGTCCATCCGGCGGCGGGGCACGACGACGGCACCCTGGTCAACGCCCTGCTCCATCACTGTGCCGGAAAACTCAGCGGCATCGGCGGCGTCGCGCGACCGGGCATCGTCCATCGGCTCGACAAGGATACCAGCGGCTGCCTGCTCGTCGCGAAGCACGACCGCGCGCACCTCGCCCTTGCCGGGCAATTCGCCGAACGGGACCTCCACAAGGCCTACCTGGCCATTGTCTGCGGCGCCCTCCAACCCGACGCCGGCGAGATCCATGCCGCCATCGCCCGGCACCCCAGCCATCGCAAGCGCATGGCCGTGATCCAGGGCGGGCGCGACGCCTGGACGAGCTTCCGCGTACACGAGCGGCTTCCCGCCGGCGCCACCTGGGTCGAAGCCACCCTCCACACGGGACGCACGCACCAGATCCGCGTTCATTTCCAGCACGTGGGGCATCCCATCGTCGGCGACGACACCTACGGCAGGAAATCCAATACCCGGCTCGAGGAGACCACGGGTTACAAGGCCCCGCGCCAGCTCCTGCACGCCTGGCGCATCACCTTCCGCCACCCCACCACCGAAGCCGAACTGACCTTCGAAGCCCCCATTCCCTCCGATTTCGACCAGGCCCTCCGCACGCTGCGCCAGACCGGCTGACCCCGCGCCCGGGGCGTATCCGTCCGCTGGGTCGTCTGGTCTCCCGCCGGACGCGGGTACTATTGCGGCTTCACGAGGAGGCCGGCGGCCCTGGCAAGGGCGGCCGGACGGTGGCCGTTCTCATGTGGCACAAAAATGTGACCCATTCGGGGGTGGGTCAACCCGGTTTGCGGCGCATGTCGGCGGGATCAACGGGTCGGCTGAAGGCGGCGGGAAGGGGGGCCCTGGCCCGTGTTAATTCCTTGGAGGAGAGAATTTTGCTCTTCCCCGCTCGTAAACGCCTGGAATAGAACCCGTGGACTGAACTCATGGAAACCGTCCGCTCCATGGCCAGCGCCTCGGGCGCGTTCGAACCGACCCGCTGGAGCCTGGTCCTGAGGGCCGGGGCGGAGGAGACCGCCCAGCGCAGCGCGGCCTTGAGCGAACTGTTCCGGGCCTATTGGTCGCCGGTGTTTGCCTTTCTGCGCCGCAGCGGTCGATCCACCGAGGATGCGCGCGACCTGGCCCAGGAATTCTTCGTGCGGCTGATGGACGGTTCCCTGGTGTCCTCCGCCGATCCTTCCAAGGGCCGGTTCCGCACGCTCCTGCTGGCCGGGCTGCGACATCTGGACGCCAATGCCTACCGCGCGGCCCGCGCGGCCAAGCGGGGTGGCGGTCAGGAACTCCTTCCCCTCGATGCCGTGGCAGAGGACGAATGGCAGGCCGCCGCCGCCGGAACGGATTCCCCGGAGGTGGCTTTCGACCGGGCCTGGGCGAACGTCGTAATGGACCGGGCCAGCGCCCGGCTTCGCGCCGAATACCACGAGGCCGGGAAAGGAACGCTGTTCGATGCCCTGTTCCCGCGGGTGCTCGTGGGCCGCGGAGAGACCGGACTGGCGGTCGTGGCCCAACAGTTGGGATCGAGCGAGAGTGCCCTGAAGATGGCGCTTTCGCGGCTCCGACACCGCTTCGGCGACGCCTTGCGCGCCGAGGTCGGGGACACGGTGGATTCCCGGACGGACGTTCAGGAGGAGCTCCGTTACCTCCTGTCCGTTTTGGGTTAGGAACGGAGGAATGTATCAGGAACCACCACCCGGGTCCGGGGTCTGTCCCGACTGTGGTGGACCGCTGTCCGGCGGTGCCTTCGGGCCGCGGTGCGCCCGATGCGTGCTGTCCCTGGCCATCGCGGGCGGCGAGGGCACGGGCGAATTGGAGCACGTGGCCGAGCTGTTTCCCGAGCTCCGGGTGGAGGGGCAGCTGGCCCGGGGCGGTTTCGGCACCGTGTTTCGGGCCGAACACCGGCGCATGCGGCGGCCGGTGGCGTTGAAGTTCCTCGACGTGTTGCTGGCCCGTTCACCCGGGGCTGTCGACCAGTTCGAGCAGGAGATGATCACGGTGGGAAGCCTCGATCATCCGGGGATCGTGCGGGCCTACGACGCCGGGGAGCGCGACGGACGCTGGTACATCATGATGGAACTGGTGGAGGGCCTCGACTGCGGCGCCCTGGTCCGGCGACACGGTCGGCTGCCGTTGGCCGAGGCCTGCGAGATCGTGCGCCAGGCCGCCCTGGCCCTGCACCACGCCCATGAACGCGGGCTGGTGCATCGCGACGTCAAACCCGGCAACCTCATGGTCTCGGCACCCGGGGCCGGGGGCGAAAGGGCAAACCCCGCCGCCGTCAAGGTCCTCGACTTCGGGCTGGCCGGGCTTTCGGCAGGTCCGGGGCTGGGCGTTCCGGAATCCGAAGAAGCGACCCGGGGCCGGGGCATGGTCATCGGCACGCTGGAATACGTGGCGCCCGAACAGATCGAACACCCGGCCGCCGTCGACGCCCGGGCCGATCTCTACGGCCTGGGCGCCACCCTCTGGCGCCTCCTGGTCGGGAAACCGCCGCGCGGCGGCGGGGATCAGTCGATGTTCCGGCGCATGAAACGGATCGTCACCGAGGCGGTGCCTCCCCTTGCCGGCGAGCGCCCGGATGTGCCCCGGCCCCTGGCCCGGATCTGCGACCGCCTGCTGGCGCTGGAGCCGTCGGAACGCCCGGCCACCGGCGTGGAACTGGCGCGGTTGTTGGAACCATGGTGCGCCGGCGCGGAACTGCCGCGGCTCTTCACGGACGGGCCTCTGGCAGAGAAACCGTTCCCGGTTCCCATCGTCCCCGCCAGCCGACGTCGCCTCGCCGTGCTGGCCGCCACAACCCTGGCCGCAGGCGGACTCGCCGCCGCGGGTCTGGCCGGATGGCTGGCACCGACCCAGAACAATCCCGCCGCCGCTCCCGAGGTGGTTCGCCGCGGCGTGTTCCCCCCATCGCTCGTCGCCTTGCGACAGCTGCCGGAACGTGCCGCGCCGTTCTTCGTGAGTCGGGACTGGGAATTGGAGAGCGCGACCGCAGTGACCTACGACGCCCAGGGAGCGCGGATGCTGCCCGACGGCGACCTCGCCTTCATTTCCTCCGAGCCGCTCGGCATCACGGCCCTCCAAGTGCGCCAGGCCGGGAGCGACCATCCTCCCCGCTCTCTTCGGACCGTTCCGGCGCCCTATTGCTTCGGAGTGCATCCGGAATCCGGGCACTTCATCTGGGCCCAACCCCAGGCCCCGAAACAACGCCATCTCGGCCGGGCACGATCCGACGGCTCCCTCCTGCCGGGTCTGGCCTTCGACATCGGCAACGACTTCGACCCCGGTCAGCGCGAGGAACTCCGCCTGCAACGACGTCGCCGGGACGAAGGGGACGGCGAGCGCCACCCGTCGGGGTTCGCGTTCGTCCGCGAGGGGCAGGTTCCGCCGAAGACGAACCTCCGTCCGGGGGACGTGCTGATCGCCGACGAAGGCCACCGCTGGCTGGCACCCGGAACCGGGGGGAGCCCGGACCGACGCGGTTGGGGCGGGCTGTGGCGCTGCCGTCTCGACGACAACGCCCCGGCGCAACGGCTCCAGGAGGACGGGCGGCTGTTGAAGTATCCGCTCGGCGTGACGGTCACGAGCGGCGGGGTGTTCCTGCTGAACCGCGAGAAGATCAGTCCGCCTCCGCAGATCATCGAGGGTGACCGCACCCGGCGGGTCCTCCGCTGGGACCAGGCCGGCTTTCATCCCTGCCTCACCGACCAGCCGATCCACGATCCGTCCGGCATCGCGGCGGATCCGTTCTCCACCGATCTCTACGTGGCGGAAGGCGCCATGCTGCCGGCCTCGCAGCCGGCGGCGCAGCGCCTCCTGCGTCTCCGTCAGGTCGGTCCCGACCGGTACGAGGTGCGGATCGTGGCGCGGAACTTCGGACGCCTCGGCCTCGACGGGCTGGCCTTCACGCCGGACGGTCGACGCCTGGTGCTGACCGACAGCGGCCACCGGGTGATCGTGGTGCTGAAACGGGCCGTCGGGAAGAAGGCCTCCCGCACGCCGTCGCCGTTCCGGGCCGAACCCCTGCCCCAATTCGCGCAGCTCGTCCCCGGCGTCGATTCCCTTTCCGTCCGTGCGCCGGTCGAGCAGGACACCCTGCTCTCCGGGGGCATCCAACTGCGGCCCTGGCACCGGTGGTGACACCCCGACCTCCGCCCCCGGAATTCAACGGCCCGATCCCTCACGACAGCTTCGAACGCTTCCCGCGCCACCCGGGGCGGACCCGTTACCTTCGCCGGAAATCCGGTCTTGGACATGTGAATCCACGCGTGCGCCCCCCGCACCGGCGGACCGTCATCCTCCCAACACGCCTCGACCCATGAAGCACCCCACAACCCGAACCTCGTCCCGCCCCGTCTCCCCCGCTCGGTCAGGCCGTGCGAGCCGGCCTGACCTGTCCCCCGGGGCAGTCGGTGGGTATGGCCCCCTCGCCGCAGCCGCGCTCCTCGCGCTGTCCGGGGCGCCCGCATTCTCGGCCCAGTTCATCACGCCCGCGAGCGTGGCCTACGACATCCCGTCGGGGAACCCGGCCACCCGCCTCATCGACGGCAGCGGACTTTCCGGAGGAGATCCGTACGTGGGTGTCACCCACTCCGCCGGAGAGGATGAGACGAACTGGAAGATCGGAACGGATGTCGCCTACACCAACCCGCATACATTTGACCTCGGAGGCACCTACGATCTGGACCACATCGAGATCTGGAATTATTCGCACGGAGGATTCGACTTCTACAAGGAGCGCGATGCCAGGGACGTCGCTATCTCGACGTCGACCGATGGCGTGACGTTCACCCCGTTCACCACGATCACGCTGGCCCAGCACGGTCTGGTGCCCGAACCCATGCAGGAATTCGAGCTCGCGGCGACCGCAAGTCACGTGCGACTCCAGATCACCAGCAATTACGGCGGTGGAGAGGTGGGTTTGGGGGAGGTTCGATTCCACGGGGCCGCCGCCGTGCCGGAACCGGCGGAGTATGCCGCGGCGTTCGGCCTCGCGCTGGCTGGATTCGCCGTCTGGCGCAGGCGCAGCCGGGCGGCCTGATTCCACTGTCCGGTGTCCGGGATGCACGGGATTGCCCCGGCGACCGCGGAGGAAGCGTCACCGGAGCGCGGCGCAGCCGTAGCGGTGCCGCAACCCATCCGTCGTGCACCCTCCCGTGCAGGGCCGTTGATAAAGTCCTGCGTGGAACTGCGATGTGGGGCCGGCGACTGGCTCCCCGCCCTAGCGTCTGCGCGACGGCGGGCCGGGTCGCGGGCCCAATCGACTTTGTCAATCGCCCTGCCCTCCCGTGACTCCAGGGGAACTCCGGTCTTGGAACGGGGGACACCCCTTGCTCTCCTCGCTGAACCAGCCCGCCACGAACCGCAATCCGCCGTGCGGGACGAGCGGGGGTCGGTTCCCGAACACGGCTTGGTCCGAATGCGCCCAGGGGCCTCCATCCACCCCGACGAAGGCACGGGCCCCCGGACACGCCGGGGAACCGCGCTGCTCGCCGGCGTCTGGCTCCTGCTGGGCGGCTGGCTCGGCCTGACCTCCACGCCGGCCCGGGCCGCGAGCCAACCCCCGTCGTTTCGCCTACCCGAAGGCCCGCTGGACCCCTGGGTGGCCTACGGACCCGAGGCGGCCTGGAACGGCCTCGCCTCCTCCGCCGACGGACGCCTGCTGGCCGCCACCGCCCGGGACGACTGCATTCATACCTCGTCGGACTACGGGAGGACGTGGACACCGCGCGGCGAGGCGCGCGCCTGGCGGGGCATCGCCTCCTCTGCAGACGGGCAGCGCCTCGTGGCCGTGGTCGAGGGCGGTCGGATCCACACGTCTGCCGACGCCGGGGCCAACTGGACCGAACGCGAAACGCCACGGAAATGGTCGGCGGTCGCCTGCTCGAGCCACGGCCTGTGGCTGGCGGCAACGGTGGACGGCGGACGCATCCACACCTCGACGAACGGGGGCGTGACCTGGACGGAAGGGGCCTCCGTCCGGGCATGGAGCGCGATTGCCTCGTCGGCGGACGGATGGAAGCTCGCGGCCACGGTGTACGACGGCCCGATCCATGTTTCGACCGACGCGGGACGGACGTGGGCCGCGAGCGGGCCCGAGAAGCTCTGGAAGGCCATCGCGTCGTCGGCGGACGGGACGCGCTTGGCGGCGGCGGTGTGGCATGGTCGCGTCAACACCTCCACCAATTCGGCCCTGAGTTGGACAGAGTGGGACAGCAATCCGTACGGGTTGGGCGGCCGGTTGCATCGTTGGCGCGCCATCGCGTGCCCGGCCGACGGCGGCATGTTCATGGCGGCGGACGAGTTGCTTCCCGAAGCCTGGGCGGGCAGAGGACGCGTGGCGGTCTCGCGGGACTTCGGCCCGACATGGGAAGAGCAGGGACGCCGGCTCGATTGGGCGGCCCTGGTTTGCTCGGCGGATGGCCGGCGGTGGGTTGCGGCCGCGGAAGGCAACCGGATCCACTCCCGCGTCGAGGACCGCTGGTCGGTGGCGCCGGGCATCGGAGACGGCTCCGGACGAGGCCGGATCCACACCCATTTTCGCACGACCTCCCGGTATACCCTGGAGGCGCACACGAACTCCGGACCGGTCGTGTTGCCGCGGTTCGCCACGGAGATCGTGCCCGGGGTTCGGGAAGGCGTGTCGCGGCGCATCGAGTTTCGGACCGCGACCGACGATCCCTCCTTGTTCCTGGCTCCGCCGCGGATCCGATCCGATGGGACCCTCGAGTTCACCCCGGGGGGGCGCCCGGGCCGAACCGTGGTTTCCGTCGTCGCGCGGAACGAGGGCGGGATGGGCGAAGGGGGGCCGGAGGCCGGCGCGGAGCAGACCTTCTGGATCCACGTGCAGAACCGGGTCTTTGTCGCGTCTCCATGGAACGGCGATGCCGACACGGGGATTTCCGGATCTTCGACCCTGTGGGCCTATCGCTTTGCCCCGGCCACCAACGAACCGGCCATCGTCAACGGGGTGCGGCTCCCGGCCGCAGGTGGCAGTACGCCCTCGATACCCGGACGCTTCTCCTTGCGCGGTTCCAGCATGAGCGATCCCGGGTACAACTTCCTCACGTTGTCGGGCGGCGAGGGGAGCGCCCGCATGGGCGGCCGCTGGGTGAATGGTTTCCACGGGATGGAGCTGGCACTGGAAGGCCTGCTCCCGGGCCGCCCCTACGCGGTGCATGTCTACTGCGTCAGCGCGGAACCCGGGCCCATTCCGGGCGTTTGGTCTGCCGGTTCCGACGCCGAGGCCACCGAACTGGATGAATCGCGGTTCGGTCGAGGGCGGGGCGTGCGGGTGACCCACGCGTTCGTCCCGTCGGAACCCACCTATCGGATCACGCTCGCCCCCGTCATCGAGACCCGGTGGAACTTCAATGGACTCGCCCTGAACTCGGTTCCCGCGACGGCGCTTTTGGAACAGCCGGCTTCCACGCTGCTGGCTCCGGGCGACGCCCGCGATCTGGGAGCCCAACCGCTGGGCGCGGGCACGCGCCTCGTTTTCACGGTGCGCAACCTCGGCGTCGTGCCCCTGTCGGATCTGACGTTCACCACGTCCGGTCCGCACCCGGACGATTTCGAGATCATCGACCGGCCCACGAAGCCCATTCCCGGCTCCGGCGGCACCGGCACGTTCACGGTGGATTTCTCGCCCCTCGACCTCGGACGGCGCTCGGCCGTGTTGCACGTCGCAAGCAACGACCCCCGACTGCTGTCGGTCCCGCTCTCGGGCACGGGCCTGCCCGAGGACGCGGTGCTCGTCCGGGACATTCCCGACCAGGTCATCGACGAGGACGGTCGCACCGACGCGCTGCCCTTCGACCTCGGGGAGCTCGCGGCGGGAGATCCGCCGAGCCTGATCGCGAAATCCAGCGAGCCCGCCCTCGTGCCGAATGCCAACATCCTGCTCGAAGGGGTTGGATCCCGTCGCCGGGTCACCGTGGTGCCGGCTCCGGACCGGTTCGGATCGGCGCTGATCCGAATTCGATCTCAGGTCGCCGGTCGGAATGCCTGCCGGATCTTCCGCGTGACGGTCAACCCGGTGAACGATCCTCCGCGCTTCGGCATCCCGGACGGCACCCCGATCCCCGTGGGGACCGAGTGGACCACGCGGGAACGTCCGCGCGAATGGCGCGAAATGGCCTCGTCCCACGACGGGCGGAGGCTGGCGGCCATCGTCCACCCGGGACGGATCCACACCTCCACCAACACCGGCGCTTCCTGGACCGCGCGAGACGAGGTGCGTGCCTGGACCTCGATGGCCGGTTCGGCGGACGGACTGCGGCTCGTCGCGTCGGTCCGTGCCGGGCTGATTTACGTCTCGTCGGATGGGGGGGCGACCTGGCTGCCCGTCGGGACCCGACGGGACTGGACGGCGGTCGCGTCCTCGGCCGACGGCGTCCGCCTGGTCGCCGCGGCGGAGGGTGGCCAGATCTACACCTCGACCGAGGCCGGAAGGACGTGGGTTGCTCGCGAGCGGAACCGGGAGTGGCGGGCGCTCGCGTCCTCGGCCGACGGGCACCAGCTCGTCGCGGCCGTGCACGGGGGCCTGCTGTTCGTTTCCCGCGACGCGGGCGAAACCTGGTCGGCACGCGGGGAACCCCGCGCCTGGACCGGCGTCGCCAGTTCCGCCGATGGCCGCCGACTCGTCGCCACGGCGTATGATGGACCGATCCTGGTCTCCGGGGATGCGGGGGCGACGTGGGAGCCCCGCGGCGGGGAACGCTTTTGGCACGCGGTCGCCTGCTCGGCGGACGGGCAGTTCCTCGCGGCCTCGGAAACGCTGGGGCCCGTGTTTCTCTCCAACGATTTCGGAGCCACATGGAAACCCCACGGCGAGGCCCGCGACCACGGCGGCCTCGTCCTCTCCGGGGACGGTCGGGTCCTCGTGGCGTCCCTTCGATCCGGTCCCCTGCTCGTCTCGGAGTCCCGGATCGAACCCTACACCCTGGCCGTCGGCGCGAACTCGGGTCCGTCCGTCACCACCCGATTTCTCGTCGGTTTGGCCTCGGGCCCGACCAACGAGGCCGGGCAATCGGTGCGTTTGAGGGTGACGCATGACAACCCCGGCCTCTTTCGGATTCCGCCCGCCATCGACGCGCACGGGACGCTCGCCTTCGCGCCGGCTGGCCACCCGGGATCGGCCCTCGTCACCCTGTCGGCGCACGATGACGGGGGACTGGATCGAGGCGGGCGGGATGGAAGCGAGCCACGAACCTTTCGCCTCGTGGTGAACGGCAGCGGATTCAGCCACGGCCCATGGACCGACGATGCGAGTTCCCAGATCCATCCAGCAGCCACGCTGTGGGCCTACCGGTTCGGAGCCTCGAGCAGCAACGAAATCGCCATCCGGGGCGTCCCCGTCCCGCTGGTGGGCGGGCCACGACCGCACGTGCCGGATCGGTTTGCCCTGCTGGGCCAGAACGGAGCGTCCGTGGACGTGAATTCGCTCTCGCCGATTCAGGGTGGGGCTTCGCTGGCGGGCGGATTCGTCGGCGGCGGGCAGCCTTCCACCCTGGTCCTGGAAGGTCTGGTCCCGGGAACGCCGTACACGCTCCTGTGCTTCAGCGTCGGCGCTCGGCAAACGACCCCCCGGAGGGTCTCCTGGGAATCCGGGGCCGATGTCGCGACGGTCGACCAACAGGCCTACGGCGTCGCCCATGGCATCCGCCTGGCATACAGCTTCACCGCCGACGCTTCCAACCGGGTCATCGTCGCGCGACCCGTCTCCCGGGATGATTGGCGGTTCTACGGTTTGGCGCTCAACGCGATCCCGCGGGTCGGCACCGGCCTGCCCGCCGGAACGGACGTCGCGAACCCACCGACCTCGCCCTGAACATGAGTCCGTCCCCCGATGAACCGTCCGCCGCATCCGCGCCGCCCGGCGAGGGCACCGGCCCTGCACGCTGCAGGCCGCATGGCCCCACGCCGCGACGTGCCGTCCGCGGTTCAGGATCCTCATCCGTGTGCGGTGTTCGGTAGGGTTTCCCCCTCCATGAGCCGCTCCTGGCCCAATCGACGCGACCCGCCTCGCGAATTCTCCCTCTCCCGTCCGACGGCAGTGGGCCGGGGTGCGGATGCCCCTTCGCGCGCCACCACGGTCCGACGGTTGCTCCCCTGGCTGATCGCGGCGTGCTGCGTCGCTTCCTCCCAACCCGCCGCCTCCGCCGCCCCCAATCGGCCGCCGACCTTCGAGCTCCCGTCCGGTCCCGAAGATGTGTGGGAACCGCGCGAGACGGATCGGGAATGGACGTGTGTCGCCGGTTCCGCCGATGGCCGCCAGCTTCTCGCCGGCGTCCGGGAGGGGCGCCTCCATCACTCCACGGACTTCGGGGCGACCTGGACGCCGCGCGAAGAAATACGCCGCTGGCGCGCCGCCGCGTCCTCCGCCGATGGCCGCCGGCTCGTGGCCGCGGTCGAGGCGGGGCGCATTCACCTCTCGGACGACGCGGGTTCCCGGTGGCACGCACGCGAAGGCATCCGGAACTGGTCCTCCGTGGCCACCTCGGTCGACGGACGAATCCTCGCCGCCACCGTGGCAGACGGCTTCATACACGTATCGACCGACGCGGGTGCGACGTGGACGCCCCGCGCCTCCGAGGCCGATTGGCGGGGCGTCGCGTGCTCCGCCGACGGTCGACGGCTCGCCGCCGTCGTTCGCCTGGGCCGTGTCCACGTGTCGTCCGACGCCGGGGTGAACTGGACGCGGTGCGGAGTGACGGGGCACTGGAGCGCCATCGCGTCCTCGGCGGACGGCGGCTTTCTCGCGGCGGCGGAGACGAATGGGCTCGTTCATGTGTCGAGGGACGGCGGCGCGAGCTGGCGGGTGACGGACAGCAACCCGGGACGGCGGAGCTGGCAAACCCGCGTCTGGCGGGCCATCGCCTGCTCGGCGGACGCGGCGGTCCTGGCCGGAGTGGACTCGATCATTCCGGATCCGCCCGGTGACCGTTTGTGGAGCGGTTACGTCCTCGCGTCGCCGGATCAGGGGGGGACCTGGGATTGGATTTCGCGACAGCGCGACTGGAGCGCCATCGCCTGTTCCGCCGACGGGCGCAGGCTGGTGGCCGCGGCCCGCGGAGGCCGGTTGTACACCCTCGAGCGGACCACGTCCCGTTACACGCTGTTCACCTTGACGCAGTCCGGACCCGTCTCGATCCCCGGTTTTGCCACCCGAATTGCCTCCGGGCCACGGGGCGAACCCGCGCAGCAGGTGCGATTCGAGGTCACCGCCGATTCCCCCGCCCTGTTCGCGGCGCCGCCAGCCCTGCTTTCGGACGGCACGCTAACCCTGGCCACCACCCACCGCCATGGCTCCACGACCGTGACGGTCGTCGCCCGGGACGACGGCGGTACGTCCGGGGGTGGCTCGGACACCAGCGACCCGAAGACGTTCACGATCCGGGTACAGGGGCGATCCTTCCGTGCCGACCCATGGAACGGGGACGTCAACTCCGGCCTTTCTCGCGAGGCGACACTTTGGGCATGGAGACTGGGGCGGGACCTGCCCGAGCAGGCCGTCATCCACGGAGTGCCGGTCCCCTGGCTGCCGGCGCCGGACTACCGGGAACCCGGACAGATCGCCGTTCTGGGCGAGTTTCTGGACGGCGGTTACAGCGAGGGCGCGCCCAGCGGCATCGAAGGCCCGGGAAGCGCCTTGATCGCGAAGACCTTTCTGGGCCATGCCCAACCCGCGATCCTCCGACTCGAACGCCTGATTCCCGGTCGACCGTACACGCTTCTCGTGTACGGCATCGGCATGCCGGCCTCCGGTGAACTGCGCTGCACCTGGTCCGGCAACGGAGAGTCCGTGGATCTCGACGAACGAGCCTTCGGCATCCATCGCGGCATCCGGGTCTCCCACGAGTTCACTCCCTCGCGCGAGCAATACGAGGTCGTCGTCACGCCGCGTGGGGTTACCCCGTGGGCCTTCTTTGCCGTCGCTCTCAACGCCGTTCCTGCCCGCGCCGCGATCGAGCAGCCCGCCGGCTCACCGCGGGCGCGGGGCGGGGCGTTCGAGTTCGGCGCCTATCCGCCCGGACTGCACGCCCGACGCACCTTCACGCTCCGGAACGAGGGCGTCGTCCCGCTCAAGGACCTCGTGCTCGCCGTGGACGGTCCAAACGCCGATGAGTTCACCCTCGCCGCGCCGCCCGGTGACACGATCCCGGGCGAGGGATTGGGAACCTTCTCCCTGGAGTTCCGCCCCTCCGGCCCCGGTCCGCGCTCCGCCCGGCTGCGCGTCGCAAGCAACGATCCCGAGCCCTTCACGCTCCACCTCCACGGCACCGGCCAGTCCGAGGCCGAGGTCCCGGCCCGCGATCTCCCGGCCCACACCATGGACGAGGATCGCGGCTCCCTGACCCTCCCCATCGAGGTCGGCGAACCGGCATCGGACCGCGAGTTCACCCTGACCGCAACCGCCGGCGACCCCGACCTCGTCCCGCCCGCCCACCTGATCGTCGAAGGCACCGGCCCCGAGCGCCGCGTGACCGTGACTCCCGCCCCGGATCGCTTCGGCACCACCGTTCTCCACGTCCTCGCCTCCGACGGTTCCCGCAGCCGCTGCTGGCGCATTCCGCTCCACGTCCGTCCCGTCAACGATCCGCCCCGTTTCGCCCTGCCTCCCGGGGTCGTGACCCCCGCCGGAACCCACTGGGCCGCGCGCGACACCGCGCGCCCCTGGCGGGCCATCGCGTCCTCCCACGACGGTCGACACCTCGCCGCGGCGGTCCACGGCGGACGCATCTTCACCTCGATCGATGCCGGCGAGACGTGGACGCCGCGCGCCTCGGATCGCTCCTGGACGGCCCTCGCCTGCTCCGCCGACGGAATACGCCTCGCGGGGGCGGTGGCCGACGGCCCGCTCTTCACCTCCGCGGACGCCGGGATCACCTGGCAGGAACGGGCCACCCCGCGCGCCTGGTCCGGCGTGGCCTCGTCCGCGGACGGACGGCGCCTCGCGGCCACCGTCGATGGCGGATTGATCTATACCTCCACCGACTCCGGCGCGACCTGGACACCGCGGGACCAGGCTCGCTTCTGGCACGGGATCGCCTCGTCCGCGGACGGACGGACGCTGGCGGCCATCGTCGAGGAGGGGTTGGTCCACGTCTCCACCGACGCCGGCACGAACTGGACCGCGCGCGCGGAACCGCATCGCTGGACCGCCCTCGCGATGTCCGCCGACGGCGCGGTACTGGCAGCCTCGACTTGGGATGGGCCGGTCTTCTTCTCGCGCGACGGGGGCGTGGAGTGGACCGCCTCGGGGCCCGACCGGTTCCGGCGCTCGATCTCCTGTTCCGCAGACGGCAGCCGCGTGGTGGCCGTGGAAACGCTGGGGCGGGTGCATCGGTCCTCCGATTTCGGGAGAACCTGGACGGAGCACGACGTGGAACGCGATTGGGCGGCCGTGAGCTGTTCCGGCGATGGACGACGGATCGCCGCCGCGGTTCTCGGCGGGCCGATCCTCATGTCCGCGGAATCCACGGCGCCCCATCGGTTGACCGTGAGTGCCGTGGCCGAGCCGACGCGAGTACGCGGATTCGTCACGGGTCTTTCCTCCGGGCCGACGAACGAAGTCGGACAACGCCTGACGTGGACGGTGACCAGCCCGGAGGCGGCCCTGTTCACCGTGCCGCCGTCCGTCGATGACCAGGGCAGCCTGGGTTTCGTCCCGGCCGGTCGTGCGGGCCTCGCCCGGGTGACGTTGACCGCGCGGGATGATGGCGGCACCGAGCGCGGCGGTTCGGACACCGCCGCCCCGCAGACCTTCGAGATCGAATTGCGATAGCCCGGGCCGCGCCAACCCCACGGCCTCAACCCGAGGGGTCCCACTTGGAGCCGCGATTGACCCCGGACGTAGGACTGGGTGTAGCTTCGAGAAGTGGAACCGCCCGTCCCCGATTCCCAGCCGGGTTCCGTTCACGACCCCGGCCTGATGGGCGGGGCTTCGCGCCGGTACAACCCCGGGCCCCCTCCCTCGCTGGACGAGGTCCAGTCGGTTCAGTCGGTTCTTCCGGAGTTCGAGATCGTCCGATTTCTGGGACGGGGCGGGATGGGATCGGTCTACCAGGCTCGCCACCGTTCCCTCGATCGGGGGGTAGCCCTCAAGATTCTGTCGACTCCGGGCCCGGCTGGCGGGGGCGCACCGACCCTTCTCGAACGATTCCAGCAGGAAGCGCGCACCCTGGCGCGGCTGAGGCATCCCGGAATCGTGGAGGTCTTCGACTCCGGCCAGACGGCGACCGGACAACCCTATATCGTCATGGAGTTCGTCGAGGGCACGGACCTGGCCCAGGCGATCCGGACGGCGGGCAGGCTCGAGCCGGAATGGGCGAGGTCGGTGATCGAGCGGGTGTGCGACGTGCTCGAGTACGCGCATGCCCAGGGCGTGATTCATCGGGACATCAAGCCGGGCAACATCATCGTCGGACGGGACCGGACGATCAAGGTGGCCGACTTCGGCCTGGCCAAAGTGGAGTCGGGCGCCGCGGAGCGGGCCCTGACGGGCAGCAATGTGGCCCTGGGAACGGCCGACTATGCCGCGCCCGAGGTTCTGGCGCCGGGCGGCCCGCCGGACTGCCGCGCCGACCTCTACAGCGTCGGCGTGATGCTCTATCAATTACTGACCGGCGAGGTGCCCCGGGGCCTCTTCAAGATGCCGTCCCAAAAGGTTCCCGGGCTCGACCCGCGGTTCGATGGGATCGTTTGTCGGGCGATGGAGCCGGATCCCGCGGATCGTTACCCGTCCGCGTCGGAACTCCGCGCGGACCTGGTGGCCCTCGGCTCCCGTCCGGCGACGGATCCGATGCTCGACGCCGTCCAGCCAGGGGCCGGACGGCCGTCGACCGCGAGCGCGAGGCGGACCTTCCCAAGCCTTCCTCCCGTCCTGTCGCGGGGCCGATTTCTCCTCGGACCGGGGGTTGCGGTCGCGATGGTGATCGTCGCGGTCCTGGCCTTGCGTCCTCCGGTGGCGGTCGTCCCGGCGTTGTCCGGGAACGCCGTGGTGGCGGAGGAGAGGGACTGGGTTCCGGCACCGGATCCGGACGCGGGTTGGCGAAGCCTGCTCGCAGGCCTGCCTTCCCGGCCTCAGGGGATGGCCGAGGAATGGCGCAGGGAACGCGGGGAGTTGCGCACCTCGATCGCCAACGCGACCAGTCACCAGACGCTCGAGTTACCCGCCCCCGGCCTGCCCTTGAACTACGACCTCCGGCTTCGGTTGACCCGCCATGACGGCCAGGGCGCGGTCGTGGTCGGCTTTCGCCGGGGCGAGGTCGGCGGGTTCGTCATGTTCGACACGTTCATCGGGGTCCGAAGGTTCTACGAGACCTACGTGGGGATGTGCCGGAACGAACTCGCCGGTTCGGTGGCGCGCTACGACGGCCTCCGGCTGGATGTCGGGCGCCGGCACGAGATCCTCGTCCAGGTGCGAGAGGATCGAGTGACGGGTGGTGTCGACGGCCAAGAGTTGGTCCGCTGGGGCGCGGATTGGACGCGCATCGCGCAGGCGGAACCGTGGTTCTTTCCGGATCAGCTCGAAGGTCGGCCGATCCTGGGCATCGGCGCGTGCTGCACGGACATCACGTTTCACGGCATCGACTGGCGGGCGGCGCCGCCCGCGGAGTCGCCGTGACGAATGTCAAAATCAGAGATCTGACCTCATTTCTTTCTCGCGACGCCGGCGGTAGACGATCCCGAGCAACCCGGCGCAACCGGCCCAGAAGGCGACCGAACCCGCCTCGGGGACCTCAGCGCCGCCCCCCCCACCTCCGCCGCCCGGGCTGGTGAACAGACCCTGGATATCCGTCTGGCTGAGAGGATTGCTGTACATCCGGATTTCGTCGATCGATCCGTTGAAGGGGTGGGCGGGGGAGCTCGGGAAATCGCCGTTCTCCGCTCCGACCCTCATCGTTTGGTTGAAGAAACCCACACTCCCGAGAACCAACGGCACGTCGTGGGTGAGCACCCCGTCGAGGTAGGCCTTGGCCCGGGCGCCGTCCCAAGTGTAGGCCAGTTGGTGCCAGGTATTCAGCGAGATCGAGTCGACGCCCCCGCTGGCCGGCGCCAGCATCGGAAAACCCGGGCCGGCGGCGAGACCGGTTAGCCACAGGGCGCTGTTCGCGTCCTGCCATCTCATTCCCCCGATGTTCAGCAGAATGGCGTGGTCCCAGGGGGTGGTCCAGCTCTCCGCGTTGAACCAGAACAGGACGCTGAGTCCGGAGGCCGCCGGATGGGACACCGGCAAGCCCGTCGACGTCGACTCCACCCGGCTGTTGCCGTTGAAGTCGAGGGCGGAACCGCTGACGCCAGGTGTCCACTGGGGGGTTCCGTGGGTGGTATAAAACGAGAGGTCCGCGGACCCGACACTGTCGTTCACCGTCGTGCCGCTGTTCTCGTCAAAGGACCAATGGCCGATCAGGTCGGCTTGGGCGAGCGGGCCGGTCGCCAGTGCGGCGGCTAAGGCGAGCCCTGCCTGGGCGAGTCCACGGGCGGTGGGGGTGGAGCGGGCTCTAAGCCAGGATCCGGCGGATGGAACCACGGACGTGGACGCGCGGTGATGAGGAAGGAGGTGCATGGGTGGTCTGGGATGCGGAGATCTTCCCCTGGAGGGGAGGTTTCCTTCCCTCCTATCCCCATTCCGGAGGGAATGTTTCCGAGCAGCAGGACTTTTTTCGCTACCCGGCCACCAACCCCAGCAGGTGGCCGAGTTCGTCGGGCAATTCGGAGGGATCGCTCAGGGTCTCCTTCACCGCGTTCTCGATGAGCCTGCGATAGCGCTGGCGCATGCGATGGACCTGAAGGCGGACGACGCGCTCCTCGACACCCATCCGGGAAGCGATTTCGCGGTAGGAGGTGGCGTTGGCGCCGGAGGGGAGGAATTCCTGCAAATGCTCAAAGGAGTCCAAATTCTTACCGTCGACGAAGTCCTGTCGGAGTTGTTGCGTGGCAGCGGCGAGCAGGTTCATCGCCCAGGCCCGGTCGAAGCACCGTTCCGGCGTTTCGTGGTCCCGGGGTTCGGCGAGGTACTGTCCCTCGGCGACCAGTTGGTCGAAGGAGACGATTTCCCGGTGCCCGCCGCGCTTCTCGGTGGCGCGGCACCGCGTCTGGTCGCTCATCAGGCGCTTCAGCACCCCCAACAGATAGGATCGCAGCCGACCGAATCCCTCGCTGGCGGAGTGGAGGGCGCGTTCCTCGATCAGCCGATGGAAGAACATCTGGGTCAGGTCCTCGGCGTCGGCGGGTGGACGTCCGGTGCGCCGGAGAAACGCGTATACGGGATACCAATAGGCCTGGCAGAGCACCTCCAGAGCCGCTTGGGACTCCGCTTCCCCGCCCCGTTGCACGGTCCGCACGCGGCTCCAGTGCGTCGAAGGAAAGGATGGATCGGGCGACTTCACGTGCCGAACCCACCATGGCAGCAAAGCGCTTGCGACGGAAGCGCGTGAAATGGGCTACGACCCAGCACTTCGCGCACCCGCATCTCATAGCCGCCGAGGTGACGAGGCGGACCCGCTTCATTCACCCCATACGCTCCGCCTCCGTACGTCGGCGGCTACGACCCAGCACTCCGCGCACCCGCGATCTCGTAGCCGCCGAGGTGACGAGGCGGACCCCTTTTCGTTCACCCAACACGCTCCGCCTCCGCACGTCGGCGGCTACGATCCAGCACTTCGCGCACCGCGCCTCGTAGCCGCCGAGGTGACGAGGCGGACCCTCTTCATTCACCCCACGCGCTCCGCCTCCTCACGTCGGCGGCTACGACCCAGCACTCCGCGCACCCGCTCCTCGTAGCCGCCGAGGGGACGAGGCGGACCCGCTTCATTCACCCCACGCGCTCCGCCTCCTCCTTCGCTTGGATCGACAGCCTCCAAAACAGCTCCCAATAACGCTCGTCATGTGGATCAAGCCTGGGATACCCCGGGACAATCGCACCTTTGAAACTCCACTGGCGCGCCGTGGCCGCGAGCCCTGCCCGGACCGGATTCTCGAGCATGTAATGACACGTCAGCACGAAGGCGTCGCGCCGTCGTTCCTCCTCGCGCAATACTCGGTCGTATGACTGGTGCTGCCATTCCACGCCCGCCCCCAGAAAAGGCTGGAGCTCACCGCGAACAAACTGCATTGCCACACACTGATCGCTCGCCCGACTCATTCCCATCCACACCAGATGAACGTGATCCGGCATCAGGCAATAGCACGGGCACCACACATCGTACCTCGCAGCCGCGTGCAATGAAATCTCACGAAACGCCCAGTGAAATCTGTCGTTCAACCAACCCTGCGCGCGACCCTCCACCGTATTGGTCCAAAACACGATCGCGTGCCCCTGATAGTGGTGGCGAGCCAGACGCGGCAGGTTGCCCTTCCGAACGAAACCCATGCCAAAGCCTACCACCGGCATGGCCGAGCGTGGAGCCCTCTCTAAAGAACACATCTGCCGTACCCGACGAGGCGGACCCCTCTTCATTCACCCCACACGCTCCGCCTCCGTACGTCGGCGGCTACGACCCAGCACTTCGCGCACCCGCACTTCGTACCCGACGAGGTGACGAGGCGGACCCCTTTTCGTTCACCCAACACGCTCCGCCTCCGCACGTCGGCGGCTACGATCCAGCACTTCGCGCACCGCGCCTCGTAGCCGCCGAGGTGACGAGGCGGACCCTCTTCATTCACCCCACGCGCTCCGCCTCCTCACGTCGGCGGCTACGACCCAGCACTCCGCGCACCCGCTCCTCGTAGCCGCCGAGGGGACGAGGCGGACCCGCTTCATTCACCCCACGCGCTCCGCCTCCTCATGTCGGCGGCTACGGCCCACCATTGCGACGACCGTGTCACGCCTACTGATTGGGGCCCCATTTTGGGGCCGAAAACCCAAGGTAGGCTTGGGCTCAGGAGACGGGCCAACCCAACCCCAGGCAGGATTCAGGCCGTTAGGGCCACGCCGCGGTCGCTCCTGCGGGAGCGGCGGCGCCACAGCGCGAGCCCGGCCAGGCCCACGCCGAAGGCCATGGCGTACTCGCCGGGCTCGGGAACCGCGCTCACGCTCACCTGCACGTTGTCGATGCCCCAGGATTCGTCGCCAATCGCTTGATTGAGGATGCCCTGAAACTGCGCGGAGAGCGTGGTGGCGGTGTGGGGCAGGGTGAAGTCCAGATGGTAGACGGTGTCCCCGCCGTACCCCAGCGAATTGCTCTCGGCGGCTCCGGTTCGCGCGGGATGAGTAAGGCCGGAGGTGAGGGAATCCGGATGTGATTGGGAAAGATGGGTGTTCGAGAGGCTCTTGTCCGACACGACGGTCTGGGTTCCACCATCCCCCAGCGACACCCTGAAGCGGTCCTCATCGCCTGGGCCGAGGCCGTTGCCGTCCCATGTCCGGATCACAAAGAGGTCCAACGACACGGTCACGTCGGAGTGCGCAGGCAACCCGGAGAGCGACAGCGTCACGGTGGTGGCACCGAACTGACCGAGGAACGGCCTTGCTCCAGTCGGGGTGATCGAGGTCGTGGTGTGCGACCATTCACCCCCGACCGCGCCGGAGAAGGTCTCGGAATAGATGGTCTGGGCTTGGACGGACGACGCAGCGGCCGCGGCGGCGAGGAGGACGATGGGGATTCTCATGGATGGCAGGGACTGTGTTGGCCTGTAAGCGGACGGGATCCTGGTGAACGCACGGCGGCGCTCCGCTGCCGGGTGTTCATCCGGAGGCTCCATCCCTCCAAGAACGAAAGATCGCGGGAGGTAACCGCTTTTCTGTGCCTCCCGGGCGCGATCGCTGGCCGGGGTCCGCTGTTCCGCCCGGTCCGGGAATTCAACGGAGGATCACCGCCCGTCGCCCGCAGGCATCCGGAAATGCCCCGCTCCGGCTCGTCCCTGCGGCGGAGGCCCCGCGCCGCGCTTCCAACGACGGGACGCCTGCGCCCGGGAGGAGGTCGTCGAGGTGAAGAGGCGGACCCTTTCGTCCACACCATACCCTCCGCCTCCTCGACTCGCCCGGGAAGGGGTCAAAAGGGGCGGAACAGGTGTCCTCCCTGGGTGGGGGCCCGCCCGGCGTTGGCGTTTTTTCGCGGGGTGCGATAACCTGCACCCCGTCATGGCCAAGACCCGACTTGCCGGCGCCGCGGCGTGGATTGCCGTCGCGACCCTCGATTGCAGCCGCGTCGTATTCGGCGATCCCTCGCCTTTCCCCGTCGTCCCCGCCCCGGTGCCCGAGCCCGCCCACGTTCACCTCCATCCGACACCGAATCCCCCGTTCGTCGTCCGCACCGACACCGGTGAAGGCGCGGAATCGCGCCGGGGCCTCGGCCTGGCGGGGCCGGCGCTGTATTCCATCGGCGAACCGACCGACGAGGAACAGTTGTACGTCGAGTTCATCAACCGGTCCCGGGCCGATCCCCCGGCCGAGGCGCAGCGCATGATCGCCACCACGGACGCCGAGATCCTCTCGGCGTACCGCTTCTACGGCGTGGATTTGGACAAGGTCGTCAGCGACTACCAGGCCATCAGTCCGGTGGGGCCCTTGTCCATCAACGCGCAACTGACGGCCGCGGCGCGGACGCATTCCCTGGATCTGTTCACCAACGAGTTCCAGGGCCACGACGGCACGGATGGCACGGACCCGGGGCAGCGCATCACCCGGGCGGGGTACACCTGGCAGACGTACGGCGAGAACGTGTATTCGTACGCCAAATCCGTCTGGTACGGGCACGTGGGTTTCGAGGTCGACTGGGGCCCCGGGCCGGGTGGAGTCCAGAACCCCCCGGGCCACCGGAATTCGCTCCACAACGGGGTCTTCCGCGAGATCGGGGTCGGGGTGGTGCTGGGCACCAAGGGACGGGTCGGACCGCAGTTGGTCACCCAGGATTTCTCGGCGGCGCCGGGCCCCAAACCGTTCGTCACCGGCGTGGTTTACTACGATCTCAACGGCAACCAGTTCTATGACGTCGGGGAGGGCCTTGGCGGCGTGGCGGTCCGGGTCATCGGCGCCGCCCAACAAGCCGTCACCGCGCGGTCCGGGGGGTATTCGGTGCCCGTCGCCGGCAACGGCACGTACACCGTGACCTTCGAGGTGCCCGGCATGGCCCCGGTGGGGAAGACCGCCGTCGTCGCCGCCAACACCAACGTCAAGGTCGACCATGTCCCGGTGTATTCGGCGCCCGTTCTGGGTGGTTCCTCGGTCGCCTACGTCGGGCGGGCCAATCCGTATGTCTTCTCCCCGGTCGGCGGCGCGACCGGATATCAGTGGCGTTCCCTGGGGCGCATGGCCTGGACGACGACCGAGGGGGCGGAATCCGGATTCGGTCGTTTGAGCCCGATCACCTCGGCCGGGTACAACGCCATCACTGCCGGCGTCCGGCAGGTCGGGAATTGGTCGTTTCACCTCGCGATGCCCAAACCCGAGGCTCAATACCTCGGGACCACCTTTCCCATCCGACTGGGGGCCGCCAGCGAACTTCGGTTCGGCAGCCGCCTCGGCCTCGCCTCCGTGGCCCAGGTGGCCCGGGCCCAGATCTCGACCGATGACGGCCAAAGCTGGACCGATCTCTGGTCGCAGGCGGGGACCGGGACCTCGGGCGAGTTGAGCTTCACGACCCGGACGCTGTCCCTCGCGGCCCATGCGGGAAAAACGGTGCGGGTCCGGTTCGCTTACACCTTTTCGTCGGGCAGCTATTTCCCCCAGACGGTGGCCACGGCGGGCTGGTGCCTCGACGAAATCATCGTCACCGATGCGGAGGAACTCTCCGGCGAGAAGATCGGTACGGTTGCCGCCGGACACGGCTTCGATTTCGTTCCCGAGACGGTCGGGGATTTCCTGTTGCAGGTCCGGGCGCTGGTCGGGGATCGGCAGCATCCGTGGGGCGCGGCGCTGGCGGGGACCGCGCAGCCCGGAGAACCGGTTCCGGCGGTCGTTCGGCTGGGCGCCCTGACACCTTCGGTCGCGGTGGCGGGCCAATGGCATCTCGCCTTCGGGATCGAGCAGGGGACTGCGGGCGTGCTCCAGGTCCAGTCGGCGACCGAGGCCTCGGGTCCCTGGAGCAACCTCGACGGAGCCACCGTGGAGGATCTCGGCGTCGGTCGGTATCAGGCGACCTTCCTGGGGCCCGCCGGGTCGGGAAGTCAGTTCTTCCGCGTGTCGGCCCGGTAACCGAACCCGGCTCCCGGAGCCTCGATCCGAGCCCTGAGTTTGGAGCTTTGAACTTGGAACCTTGGAGCTTCGAACCTGACTAGCCGTAGCGGAGCGCCTGGATGGGCGCGAGACGGGCGGCCTTGAAGGCGGGGATGAAGCTGGCGACGACGCCGACGGTGAGGCTGAAGACCACGGCCGCGGCGACCGGCAGGAAGGTGATCACCGGGGCATTGGCGCCGGGGGAGAGGTGGTCGATGAGCTGGACCAGACCGAACGACGCCGCGACGCCGAGCAGGCCGCCGAGGCCGGCGAGCACCACGCCCTCGACGAGCACCTGGAGGAAGATGGCGGCGGGGGAGGCGCCGATGGCCTTGCAGGTGCCGATCTCGCGGATCCGCTCGGTGATGCTGGCGAGCATGATGTTCATGATGCCGATCCCGCCGACGAGCAGGCTGAGGCCGGCGATGATTCCGCCGCTGATCCGGGCGTTCTTGATCCGGAGATTGATGTCTTCCAGGCGGTTCTCCTGCGTTTCGAAGGTGAAATCCTCGATCCCGTTGTGGGTCATGAGCATCACGTTCCGGGCCTGTTGCAGCGCGGCTTCGAGGTGTTCCAGGTCCTTCACCTTCACGTCGATGTCGGAGAGCCTCGGCTCCGGCACGCCGCCGCGGCCGGAGGAGGCCCGGAACTTGACCCAGGCGGTGTTGAGGGGGATGTAGACGACGTTGTTCTTCCGCCAGAACGCGTCCCAATGCTTGCTGCGGAAGCCGCGCTGGCGGGTGACGCCGCCCGGGTTGGAGTTCTGGTTCGCGCCCGCCCCCGCCTGCTTCGCCGCCTCGCGCTGGCGGGCGGTCTGCTCGCTCTCGTAGTGGCGCATCATCCCCACGATGGTGAACGGCTGGCTGCCGATGAGGATTTGCTCGCCCAGGGGAATGATCTCGCGCCCCGTGTCCTTCGGCGTGCCGAAGAGCTCGTCCCGGATCCCGGTCCCGATCACGCACACGCTGTTCGCGTATTCCTCGTCGAGATCGGAGACGAACCGCCCGTGCTCGACCTCGTACAGGTTCATGTCGAGGACGGACGGCCAGGCGCCGACGATTTCGGAGGGGTAATGGTCCTTGCCCTTGCGGGAGACGAGGGTGCCGTAGATGGACATCTCGGGGGAGACGACGGTGAGGAGGGGGGCGGAACTGCGGAGCGCGAGCACGTCGCGCAGGGTGCGGCCCGGGGCCAGATCGCGCAGGTGCTCCTGTTCGGCGGGCACCTCCTGTTCCCGGATCAGGACCTTGTTGAGTCCGCCCATGGCGATCATGGCTTCCTTCATCCCGTTTTCCATGCCCTTCACGATGGCCGCCATGGCAACGAGACTCGAGACGCCCAGGACGATGCCGAGCATGGTCAGCGCGGACCGGAACTTGTGGGTCCAGACCTCCTTCAATCCGATGAGCAGCGCGATGTAGACGGTCACGGGGGGATGGGGTGCCAGGCTATTCGTAGCGCAGCGCCTGGATCGGATGGAACCGGGAGGCGCGGATGGCCGGGTAAAGCCCGGCCACGACGCCGACGAGCACGCTGAACGCGAAGGCCAGCGCGAGGGAGGCGGCGGTGATTTCCGGCGCGTTGTCGGTCGGGGTGAACGAACCGATCAACTGGACCACCAGCCAGGAGAATCCGAGGCCTGCCACCCCCCCGACCACGGAAAGCACCACCGACTCGATCAGGATCTGGGTGAAGATGGCGCCGGTCGAGGCGCCGACGGCCTTTCGGATGCCGATTTCCCGGACGCGCTCGGAGATGGAGGCCAGCATGATGTTCATGATGCCGATCCCGCCCACGACGAGGCTGATGGCCGCGATGATGGTCCCGCTCATGCGGGCGTTGCGGATGAAGTTGTTGATCTCCGAGGCCCAGTCCTCCTGGGTCCGGAAGGTGAAATCCTCGATGCCCCGGTGCGTGAACATCAGCACGTTCCGGGCCTGCTGGAGGGCCGGCTCGAGCTTCTCGACCGAGGGGATTCTGAAATGGACGGTGGTGAGCCGGAAATCGGGCACCTCGTTGGTTCCGACGCCGCTCCGGAATTTGATGAACATCGTCTGCAACGGGATCATCACGGTGTAGTTCTTGAGCCGGAAGATGAACCCGCCCCCCCCGCCGCGCCCGCCCCAACCGCGGCTGCGCGTGGGGCCCGTCCCCGGGGAGTTGGTGGCACCCTGCTGCTGCTGCTGCTGCTTCCGGTACTCGCGTTCGCGCCGCGCCAGCTCGCTCTCGTAGTGCTGGAGCAGGCCCACGACGGTGAACGCCTGTCCGTTGATCGTGATCCGCTCGCCGACGGGAATGATCTCGCGCCCGGATTCCTCCGGACTGCCGAACAGCTCGTCGCGGATGCCGGTGCCGATCACGCAGACGGGGCGGGCCAGCTCGTTGTCGAGATCCGTGAACATGCGTCCGTGCTCGATCACGTGCTCGTTGACGTCGAGGTAGTTGGGCCAGGTGCCCGCGAAGATGCTGGCGCGGGTGTTGCGACCGCGGTGCCCCAGCAGTGCCGAGGTGCCGCCCCAGCGCGTGACCTCGTAGGCGGGGACGATGTCGCCGACCAGCGGCGCCCCCGCCCGCAGCGCCTGCACGTCGTTCAGGGTGAGGCCCTGCGCCTGGTCGGCCAGATGCCGCTGCCACACCGGCAGTTCGGTCTGTTGTTCGAGCCGGATCTTCTCGAGCCCGCCCATCGCCACCAGCGCCTCCTTCATCCCGTTCTCCATCCCCCGGACCAGCGCCGACATCGCGACCAGGCTCGAAACGCCCAGGATGATGCCGAACATGGTCAGGATCGACCGGGCCTTGTGGGCCAGGATCTCCTTCAGACCCGTGGTGACGGTGTTGACGAGGTTCATGCGGCAATACGCCGGGGCGACCGCCAATCTGTCCGTTGCCTCGCGATTTTCAATGCGCGACTCCGGGGCCCGGTCCCGAGGGCAGGGGGATAACTGGGGCCAGCGATCCCATCCGCCGCGAAGGATGGTGCGGATCGGGTCCTGGCCGCGGCGCATCCTTGCGGGCAGGCGGGCCGCCCCTCGACCCCGCTCGTGATCCGTGACGCTCGAGACGACGTGCCGGCCCTGGCCCTGGCCATGGTCGGAGTAGGGTTACACCCCATTACGCTCCGGAGGCATCTCACGCACCTTCGAGCCTCATCCAAGGCGGTCTCCTCGCCGGGGCCGCCAACCAGAGACTCACTCCCAATCAGCCATGAAAACCCTAGAGACCCTGTTCCTGAACGAACTCGCGGACATGTACGACGCGGAGCGCCGGATTCTGAAGGCGCTGCCGAAGATGGCCAAGGCAGCCGCCGGTGCCGAGCTTCGAGGCGCGCTCCAATCGCACGGAAGGGAAACCGCAGGACACCTGGCAAAACTCGACCAGGTCTTTCGCTGCTTCGAGCAGAAGCCCAAAGGCAAGGCCTGCAAGGCCACCATCGGCCTCCTGGAGGAGGGCGACGAGATCGCGGCGGCCTTCAAGAATTCTCCGGCCATCGACGCGGCTTTGATTTCCGCCGCGCAGAAGGTCGAGCTCTACGAGGTGGCCTCGTACGGATGTCTCCACGCCTGGGCGGAACTCCTGGGGAACCGGAAGGCCGCGGTTCTGTTGGGCGACATTCTCGGCGAGGAGAAGGCCGCGGACGAGGCGCTCACGCAGCTGGCCCGCTCCAGCAGCAATCGGGAGGCGTTGGGCGAACCCGGCAAGGCCCAGCGTATCGGACCGGTTACGAAGGTCGCAGCCAGTATCCCGGAAAGACCTTCGACGAAGCCGAGTCCGACCTGCAACGCGCCTACGAGAAGTCGAAGGGAACGTCGTCCCTGAAGTGGGACAAGGCCCGTCCGGCCACCCGCGACGCGTGGAATCGGCTCGAGGCAGCGCCCGTCGGCGGTCCCAAGGTCCGCGCCTGACGCGCGCGAGGTGAGGGGTCAGTCCCACTTATTGATACTGGCCTCCGCGTTCGACAGGCCGGAGGGGAGGGCCCATCTCCGGGTGCCGCGCGAGCCGCCGGGTGGGACCACGAGGCGAGGGGCGGCATCCGCTCCGCGCCTCGGAGAGCACCCGCGGCCACCTCCGGGGAGGCCAGGCCCGGGCCTCAAGCCTGGCGTGGATCGAAGGTGGATCGCGCGGCCAACTGTTGCCACAGGAGCGTGTCCTCCGGCCCGACCCGGGCCGGCACCTGGATGGAAACCTCGACGGTGACGTCGCCTCGCCCGCCGGCGCCGGCGGGCAGACCCCGGCCACGGATGCGCAGCCGATTCCCCTGCCGGGTGCCGGGCGGGACCTTGACGAACAGGGTGGCGTCGAGCGTGCGAACCGGAACGGTCGCCCCAAGGACGGCCTCCCAGGGGGCGAGCTTGAGTTCGCCCAGGAGATCCGCGCGGTGAACCTTCCAGTCGGGATGTTCCGCGTAGCGGACCCGCAGGTAGATATCGCCGGCACGGCCACCGCCGGAGCCTTCGCCGCCCCTGCCCGACACCCGAACGGACTGGCCGGCCCGCACCCCCGCGGGAATCCGGACGACGGAGGTGGCGGTTTCATCCTGACGCGTGCGGGGATCGACGCGTCGAACCACGATCTCGCGCACGGCCCCGTGCAACACCTCGTCGAGGGTGATGAGGATGTCGCCCTCGATATCGTTCCCGCGCAGCGGGCGGTCAGGAGCGCGGTCCTCGGGATCGCCCGGACCGCCGTCGGCCCACGCCGCGTCCGGTCGGGACGGCGAGGCGTCGCGAGCCGCGGCGGCGCGTCCGCCGAAATAGCGCTCGAAGAAGTCGCTGAAGCCCGTGCCCTGGAAATGGAATTCGAACGCCCCGTCCGGTTCGCCGGGACCCGGTCCGGCGGCAGTGTCTCCGTCGGGCGAGCCGGGAGGGTTGCCCGCGGCGTTCGGCCCGACGGCCCGCAAGTGGTCGTACTTCCGGCGGCTCTCGGGATCGCTCAGGACCTCGTGGGCCTCGTTGAGTTCCTTGAATCGCTCCTCCGCGGTGGCCTTGTCCTTGGCGACGTCGGGATGGTATTTGCGAGCGAGATTGCGAAAGCCCTTCCGGATCTCCTCGCCCGTCGCATCGGGGGAGACCCCGAGAGTCTGGTAGTAGTTTTTGAAGGGAACGGACATCCCATGTTCCTCGATACGATACGACTTCGGTGCCAGGCGCCGGTGGAGCGGGCGGGTGCGGACACGGGTCCGCGGAGGAGCCTAGGCCGGGAACGGCCCCCGGGCGCCATGGGGTGAAACCCTACCCGGCGCGGGGGGTGGCGGCATCAGGGCGACCATCGGCCGGTGTACAGTTCCTTGAAGAGCCGGATGCGAAGGTGCTCGATGGGATCGCCCGCCGGCACCCGTACGTCGCGTCGGGTTCCCCGCAGGAGCCGGTCGAAGGCGGCGGCGAACTGCCGGAGACCGTCGGTCAGGAGCTGGTCGGTGATGTCCTGGAGGGGGATGCCGGCGTCGAGGACCAGCTGCATGACGCGGGTGGCCTCGGCGGGATCCTCGGTCAGCGAATCCCGGACCCGGCCATGGTCGCGGAAGGCGTCGAGGGTGCCGGGGGGGAGGGTGGTGACGGTGTCGGGGCCGATGAGTTCCTCGACGTAGCGGGCGTCGGGACGATCCGGGTTGCGGTTGGCGGTGCTGGCCCACAGGAGCCGCTGGCTCCGGGCGCCGAGCCGGCTCAGGTCCTGCCAGCGTTGGCCGCGGACCAGGGCAAGATACCGCTGGTACGCGATCCGAGCGCTGGCGCAGGCCACCCTGCCGAGGAGGGAGCGGAGCCCGGCCTGCTCCTCCGGGTCGCGGGAAGCTTCGATCCGCCTGCCGATGCACTGATCCACGGCCGTGTCGATGCGGCTGACGAAGAAGCTGGCGACGCTGGCGACGCGGGTGGGATCGCCGCCCTGGCGGAGCAGGTCGTCGAGCCCGTCCAGGTAGGCAGAGGCCGCCTGTTCGTAGACGTCGGCGGCGAAGAGGAGGGTGACGTTGACGTTGAGGCCCTCGCCGACGAGTTGACGCAGGGCCGGAATGCCCTCGCGGGTGGCGGGCACCTTGATCATGAGGTTTTCGCGATCCACCATGGCCCACAGGCGCCGCGCCTCCGCCAGGGTGCCCTCGGTGTCGTGGGCGAGGTGCGGGGAGACCTCCCAGCTGACATAGCCATCCCGGCGCTGCGTGTCGTGGAACACCGGCCGCAGGATGTCCGCGGCGTCGCGCAGGTCGCGTGCCGCGAGGCGTTCGTACATGGCCTTGGCATCGAGGCCCCGGGATTCCGGGGCTTCGAGCAGATCCCGGTACTCGTCCGTCCTGGCGATGGCCTGTTCGAGGATGGACGGATTCGAGGTCAGGCCGGACAGGCCATCCGCCCCGATCAGGCGTTGGAGTTCGCCCCCGCTGACGAGGCGATGGTCGAGAGCATCGAGCCAGATGGATTGGCCGCGGGCCGCAGCGAGGTGCAGGGGATTCTTCATGGAGGTGCTTCCCGGGGGGGCGTGGTCGTGAGTCAGAGATCGGAGAGGATTTTGGGCGGCACGGCCGCGCGCAGCGCGTTCAGGACGGCCAGGACGTCGATGACCTCCTGGCTGACCGCCCCGGTGACGGGAGAGAGGTGACCGGTGGCGGCGACGATCATGCCGATCAGGCTCAGGCCCATGCCGCCGACGGCGCTTTGCAGCGCGATGCGCCGCATTCGCCGGCTGATGTGCATGAACTCGTCGACCCGCCGGAGCGAGTTGTCCATGATCACGACTCCGGCGGCCTCGGTGGTGACGTCGCTGTTCTGGCCGATGGCCATGCCCACGGTGGCGGCCAGCATGGCTGGGGCGTCGTTGATGCCGTCCCCGACGTAGAGCGTGTTCGCCGCGGCGACCTCGCGGCGGACGATGGCGAGTTTCTCCTCGGGACTGGCGCCGGCGTGGATTTCGGTGATGCCGACGGCCGCGGCAAGGTAGCGCACCTCGGATTCGCGGTCGCCGGAGACGATCATGACGCGCTGGAACTGGTGCTTGGGGCCGAGATGGGCGACGAAGGAACGGCTTTCGGCCCGGGGCGCGTCCCGGAAGCGAAAGATCCCGGCGTAGCGCCCGTCGATGGCCACCACGCATTCGAGGCCCTCCTGCGCGGGGGGAGGCTGCGAGCCGCCTTCGGAGGGCAGGGTAGCGAGCTGTTGACGGCTGGTGATCTGCACCGTCCGTCCGGAAACGGTGCCGCGCAGCCCCTGTCCGGGCGCCTCGCCGACGTCCGTGGCCTCGCGGAGGACGGCACCGGCCTTCGTGGCGGCGTCGAGGATGGCGCGGGCCAGCGGATGCTTGGAATACCGTTCGAGGCTGGCGGCCAGGGTCAGCACCTCGGCGGGCACGAACTCCGGCGCGGCGACCTGCTCCGTGACCTGCGGAGCGCCGTAGGTGAGCGTTCCTGTTTTGTCGAAGATGGCCGTGCGACACCCGGCGATTCGTTCGAGCACGACGGGACTCTTCACGATGATGGATCTCCGGGCACACAGGGAGATCGAGCCGATGATGGCGATGGGGATGGCGAGGAGCAGCGGGCAGGGCGTGGCGATCACGAGCACCGCGAGGAACCGGATCGGATCGCCGCTGAACCCCCAGGCGACGAGGGCGACCGTCAGGGCGACCGGGGTGTAGACCGCTCCGAGGCGGTCCCCCAGCCGTCTCAGGCCGGGCCGGGTCGCCTCCGACTCCCGCATCACCTCCATGATCTTCGCGTAGCGGGAATCGACTGCCCGCCGGCGGGTGCGGATGGTCAGGGCCGATTCCCCGTTGATGGCACCGGAGATCACCGTCGAGCCGGAGGTCTTGTTGATGCGGAAGGGCTCGCCGGTCAGATAGGACTCGTCCATCACGCCGTGGCCCTCGAGCACGATCCCGTCCACCGGGCAGGTTTCGTGCGGATAGAGCACGAGCACGTCGTCCACGAGGACCTGGTCGAGGGCCACATCGGCGATCCCGGTCCCCTGCCGGCGATGGGCGACGGAGGGGACGCGCCTGGCCAGGGCGGCGAGGATGGAGGACGCGCTGCGCAGGGCGCGGCTCTCGAGCGCCTCGCCCCCGGCGAGCATCAGCACGATGATCGAGCCCGCCAGGTATTCGCCGAGAAATGCCGAGGCGACGATGGAGATGCCGCCCAGGAGGTCGGAGCCGAACTCGCCCTTCCAGAGTTTGCGGAGCAACTGGACAAGCAGGGGAAGACCTCCGAGAACCAGCGTCGCCAGGAGCGGCACGGCGGCCGTGCGCGGGGTCACGCCCACGCCGAAGCGGAGTCCGAGGTGGAGCACGATGGCCGTGGCGGCGAACACCGCGATCAGGGTGGTCCGGCGTTGCCAGAGACGGTCCCAGAACCGCCCCTGCCCGCGGGGCGCGGGGAGGATCGGCGTCGGCATCCCGGCCGGCGGCGCGGGGAGGCCGGATCGGGGGTCGCGCTGCCCGGGCGTCTCCGGCGGATGAATGGATGGGGCGGGCGTCATGGGAAGGTGTCGGCACCGATGGGCATCGTGGCGCGACCGACGGCGAGCGGCCGTCGCGGGCGGGGATGGCGGGATTCCGGAACCACGGTTCCGGCGGGGTGGCGGGTCGGGCCGGTGCGTCCCGAAATCCGGGACCGTCGCCCGTCGCGCCCGTCGCTCGCGAGCCCGCACCCGTGCTCCGCGACGACCGGTGTCACTCCAGGCACGGGAACGGGCCCGGCGGTGTTTCCCGGGTCCCCGCGGGCGGGGAGGCCCCGGGAGTGGGGCAGCACCGTCACTTCGTCCCGTCCTGAATCTTCTCGCCCGCCTTCTCCATGTCCTCGCCGAAGCCGTGGGCGGTACGACAACCCCAACCCGACAGGGCCAGCAGGAGGGTGACTAGGAGGGAGGGGACAAGGCGTCGGACCCAGCTCATGGAAGGTGCCTTCATACCGCGAGTATGCGCCCGCGCGGCGGCGGCCGTCCATGGGGTGTTCACCCCTGTCCCGTCGCGGGCGCGGCACCGGGCACCCGGCGGTTGCGCAACCATTTGATTCCCTCGAGGGCCAGAAGCGGGAGGGTTCCCAGCGCGAACAGGATCGCCTCGTCGAGGAGCGGCACGTGGACCGTCTTGAGAAACCCGCCGAGGAGGGAGCTGTGATGACTCCAGACCTGGAGCCCGCAGGAAACCGCCACGACGGCGGCGAGCAATGGATTGGAAAGGATCGGGATGCGCCAGACCGGGGTCGTGGCGCTGCGGCTGCCGAAGGCCCGGAACAGCTCGGAATACACGAGCACGGCGAAGGCCTCGGTGCGGGCGAGTTCGAGCGACCCGGTGCGGAGGACCCACAGGTAGACGGCGAACGCGACCGCCGCCGTGAGCAACCCGGTGAGGCCCATGGCCCGGAGGAAGGCGCCGTCGGTGAGCCGCTCGGACCGTCCGCGCGGCGGGCGCTTCATCACCTCGGGATCGATGGGATCGACGGCGAGGCAGAGGGCGGGCAGTCCGTCGGTGACCAGGTTGATCCAGAGCAGATGGATGGGCACGAGGGCCGGGGGGAGGCCGGGGACGACACAGAAGGTGAGCAGCAGGATCTCCCCGGTGTTGCCCGCCAGCAGGTACTGCAGGGTCTTCCGGATGTTGTCGTAGATGCCGCGCCCTTCCTCGACGGCGGCCACGATGGTGGCGAAATTGTCGTCGGTGAGGATCATGTCGGAGGCCTGGCGGGTGACTTCCGTGCCGCTGCGCCCCATGGCGATGCCGATGTCCGCGCCCCGGATGGCGGGGGCGTCGTTGACGCCGTCGCCCGTCATGGCCACCACCGCCTCGTTCGCCTTCCAGGCGCGGACGACGCGCAGTTTGTGTTCCGCGGTGACGCGGGCGTAGACGGCGATGGCGGGGACGCGCCCGCGCAACTCCTCCTCGGAGAGGCGGTCGAGTTCGGCGCCCGTGACCGTCCCGTCGCGGTCGGAAGCGATGCCGATGTCACGGGCGATGGCGGTCGCGGTTTCCGGGTGGTCGCCCGTGATCATGACCACGCGGATTCCGGCGGCCTGGCAGCGGGCCACGGCGTCCCGCGCGGTGGGACGCGGCGGGTCCCACATGCCGGTCAGGCCGACGAAGACCAGGTCGCGCTCGACGCGGTCGGGGGTGAGTTCGGCCACGGGGGTCGTTCCGGGGAGATCGCGGTAGGCGGAGGCGAGGACGCGCAACGACTCGCGCGCGAGGGCGACGGTGTCGGCGAGGATGCGCGCGCGATCGGCCTCGGTCAGGGGTTGGACGCCGGACGCGGCGAGGTGGTGCGAGCAGCCGAGCAGGAGGGGGCCGGGGGCGCCGTTGACGAAGGCGCGGAGGGTGCCCTCCGGGGTCCTGCGAATGACGGTGCCGCGCTTGCGATCGGAGTCGAAGGGAAGGGCGTGGTGCCGGGGGAGTTCGCGGTCGAGGAGTTCCCGGTCGGCGCCGGCCTTGGCGCCGGCGGCGAGCAAGGCGCCTTCGGTGGGATCGCCGAGGACGCCCCAGGTTCCGGCCTCGTGGACGAGGTGGGCGTTGTTGCAGGCGGTGATGGCGACGGCGAGGGGCCGGAGCGCCGCCCGTTGCGGGGCATCCGCCGGATGGTCCTGGACGAGCACCTGGCCTTCGGGGCCGTAGCCCTCGCCGGTGACGGCGTAGCGCTGGTCGGCGATCTGAAAGGCGCGCACGGTCATCTGGCCCAGGGTGAGGGTGCCGGTTTTGTCCGTGCAGATGACGGTGGTGGAGCCGAGCGTTTCGACGGCGGGCAGGCGGCGGACGAGCGCCCCGCGGCGGGCCATCCGGGAGACGCCGAGGGCGAGCGCCACGGTGACGACGGCGGGCAGGCCCTCGGGCACGGCGGCGACGGCGAGGCTGACGGAGGTCATGAACAGCTCGAGGGGTCTCGTGCCGCGGAGCAGGCCGAGGCCGAACAGCAAGCCGACCGCGGCGAGCGTCACCCAGACGAGGAGGCGTCCGAAGACGGCGAGTTTCCGCTGCAACGGGGTCGCGTCATGGGCCCCGGTGACCTCCATGAGTTCGGCGATGCGACCGAGTTCCGTTGCCATGCCGGTCGCCACCACCACGGCATGGGCGGTGCCGCCGGCGATGCTCGTTCCCATGAACACCATGTTCTCGCGGTCGCCGAGCGGCAGATCGGGGGCCGGGAGCGGATCGGGGTTCTTGGTGACGGCCTCGGATTCGCCGGTGAGGGCGGACTCGATGCAGAGCAGGGAGGCCGCGTTCAGGAGGCGGGCATCCGCGGCGACCAGGTCCCCGGCCTGGAGGGCGAGGACGTCCCCGACCACGAGGTCGACGGCGGGGATGGCGCGGGGGGTTCCATCGCGCCGGACCGTCGCGCGGGGAGCGGTGAGTTGCCGGAGGGCGGCGATGGACCGTTCGGCGCTGTACTCCTGGTAGAACCCGATGCCCGCGTTGAGCAGGACGATGGCGAGAATGGCGACGCAGTCGACGAACTCGCCCAGGATTCCCGAGACGATGCCGGCCACGACCAGGATCCCGACGAGAAGACTCCTGAATTGCCGGAGGAAGATCCGGAGGGAGCCGGTCCGGGCGACCTCCCGGAGCGCGTTGGGGCCGTGAAGGGCGAGGCGCCGGGCCGCCTCCGCGGTCGAGAGTCCGGCCTCGGTCGAGGCGAACGTGTCCAGCACGGCGGCCGCGGGCAGGCGGTGCCAGAGGATTTCGGTGGCGGCGCCGGGGAGGGCGCGGGTGACGGTGCTCATGGGCTGGGCCGTTCGGTCCGATCGAGGGACGACGCCCGGCTGGGTCGGAGGCCGCCGGGGACCCTTTCCCCCCGGCGGCCCACGCGGGGCCTTCGTCCGGTCGCGCGCCCCGGGCGGAGCGCGGAACTAGGCCGCCTTCCGTTCCTCCACGACCTCGGCATCGATGACCGGGTCCTCGTGGACCTTGCCGTCCGGAGACGGGGCGGCGGGATCGGCGCCGGGGTCGGGCCGGCTGCCGTCGGCCTTGCCGGCGTCCGGGTCCGCGGCGCGGTCGGGAGCCGCCTGGTAAAGCTCGGCGGAGGCGACCTGCCACGTTGCATTCAATTTCTCGCCGGCAATGCGGATCGCCGCGGCGTTCCGGCCCTGCAAGGCATCCTTGACGGCGGCAAGGTCCGCTTCGAGCCGGGTCCGGCTGGGGGAGGAAAGCCTGGTACCGCTCTGCTTCAGGAAGGTCTCCGTGCGATGCACCGCGTGCTCCGCCTCGTTGGACGCCTCCAGCTCCTCCTTGCGCTTCTGATCCTCCGCGGCGTGGACTTCGGCGTCGCGGCGCATCCGTTCGATCTCCGCCTTCGCGAGGCCGCTGCTGGCGGTGATGGTGATCTTCTGTTCCTTGCCGGTGCCGAGATCCTTGGCGCTGACATGGAGGATCCCGCTGGCATCGATGTCGAAGCTGACCTCGATCTTCGGAACCCCGCGCGGCGCGGGCGGAATGGCGTCGAGGGTGAACCGTCCGACCGACTTGTTGTCGCGGGCGAAGGCGCGTTCGCCCTGGAGGACGTGGATCTCGACGCCGGGCTGGTTGTCGGCCGCGGTGGAGAAGGTTTCGGATTTGCGGCTCGGGATGGTGGTGTTGCGCTCGATGAGCCGGGTGAACACCCCGCCGAGCGTCTCGATGCCGAGGGAAAGCGGGGTCACGTCGAGCAGGAGCACGTCCTTGACCTCGCCCTTGAGGACCCCGGCCTGGATCGCGGCACCGATGGCCACGACCTCGTCGGGGTTGACGCCCTGATGAGGTGGTTTGTGGACCAGCCGGCGGGCGGTCTCGACCACGCGCGGCATCCGCGTCATGCCACCCACGAGCACCAGTTCGTCGATCCGATCCGCGTCGAGTCCGGCATCCTTGAGACAGGCGACCACGGGGGCGACGGTGCGTTCGAAGAGGGGTTCGCAGAGCTGCTCGAGTTTGGCGCGGGACAATTTCAGGCCGAGGTGCTTGGGGCCGCCGGCGTCGGCGGTGATGAAGGGCAGGCTGATCTCGTAGTGGAGCGAACTGGAGAGGGCGATCTTGGCCTTCTCGCCCTCCTCCTTGATGCGCTGGAGGGCGTCGGGTTGCCGGCGGAGGTCGATCCCGTGGTCCCGCTTGAACTCGTCGAGCATCCAGTCCATGAGCCGGTTGTCCCAGTCGTCCCCGCCCAGGTGCGTGTCCCCGTTGGTGGCCTTGACGTGGAAGACGCCGTCGCCGAGTTCGAGCACCGAGATGTCGAACGTGCCGCCGCCGAGATCGTAGACGGCAATTTTCTCGTCCTTCCGTTTGTCGAGGCCGTAGGCCAGGGCGGCGGCGGTGGGCTCGTTGATGATGCGGAGCACCTCCAGCCCGGCGATGCGTCCGGCGTCGCGGGTCGCCTGGCGCTGCGAGTCGTTGAAGTAGGCCGGGGTGGTGATGACGGCCTGCGTGATCGTCTCGCCCAGGCGCGTCTCGGCATCCGCCTTGAGCTTGCCGAGCACCATGGCCGAGATCTCGGGCGGACTGAATTGCCTCGGCTGGCCGTCGATCAGCACTTCGACGACGGCGTCGCCGTTGGCGGCCCGGACGATCTTGAACGGCACCCGGCTGGCCTCCTCCTGCACTTCCTCGAACTTTCGTCCCATGAACCGCTTGATGGAATAGATCGTGTTGGTGGCATTGGTGACGGCCTGGCGTTTGGCGGCCTCCCCCACCAGGCGCTCGCCCGTCTTGGCGAACGCCACCACGGAGGGGGTGGTGCGCCGTCCCTCGGAGTTCTCGAGGACGACGGTCTCTCCGCCGTCGATGACCGCCATGCACGAGTTCGTCGTTCCCAGATCGATGCCGAGTATCTTTGCCATAGAATCGTTGTGATTCAGTGCCTTCTCCGCCTGCCCTGCCCCGGTCCCCGCGGACTGTTGCATCGAACCTAGCCTGGCCCCCGCCCGCCGCCCCGGCCATGGGGTCTTCACCCCGGGGCAGGCGTGTGCCCGTGCGTCACTTCCCGCCCGCCCGCCGAGCCAGGATCGCCCCCGCCAGGACCGCGGCGGCGGCCACGCCCCCGGCGCCGGTTTCCGGAACGACGGGAGTCGTTTCGCCCGCGAGGCGCAGGGTCGCCCCCTCCAGCCACATCGTGCCCCCGGGGCTGGCATCGACGAGGGCGAGGTGCCAGGTGCCGTCCGCGGGCGCCCCCGCGAAGATCCCCAGGCCGAAGTGAGCGAGATCGGTCGGGTCGCCGGCCTGCGCCCGGGCATCGGGCGCCCACGAACCTATCATGAGATCGGAGCCCGGTTCCGTGTCGTGGATGCCCGGTCCGGACGCCTCGTCCGAGAAGGTGACGTTCCAGCCGGAGTAGAAGAAGCCGGTTGCGGCCCCGTCGCCGATTCCGACCCCGACCCCCACGCGGTTCAGGAGGAACGCGGTTTGTTCGAGGTCATGGACGAGGTACACGATCATGTCGCCGGCGAATCCGGGCGCGTCCGGGGTGCCGGCCAACCGCAGGTCGAGCTCCACCGACTGGATGGCCGCCAGCCCGGAAGCGGCGAGGTCGAGTTCGAGCACGGTGGGCGCGAGTTGGGCGTCGGGAATGGCGCGCGGCACGCCGTCCGGGATGAAGTCGTAGGAAACCGTCGTTTCGAAACCGACGGCGGAGGGAACCGCCGAGGCGGCGAGAGCGAGGAGGGTGGCGGCGAACAGGCGGAGGCGGGCAGGGGTGGGATTCATGGCAGAGTTCGTGGGAAGGGTGGGTTCGAAGGGAGAACAGGGGTGGGCGGACCGGATCCGCGGTCGGGGCCGGCCCGCCCGTGTGTGCGTGCGGGTGGAGGGATGGGTCAGGGAGCGGGAATGGCGCGGTAGAAACGTGCCGGACCCGTGGCCTCGGTGTCCCGGTGGCGGAACACGCCGTTGTCCGGAGTCACGTGGAGCGCCACCGGGGCGAAGTCGAGCCACGCGGGGTCGGGCCCGGCCTCCGTCGTGTATTGCACGCGATAGGTCGCCCCCGGCAGGCCGAGGAACACGATCTCCGCCTCGGTCCCGACGCGGACGATGGCCACGGCGTTGGGCCGGGTGTTCGGCGACGGGGGCGCGGATTCGGCGATGGTGACGTGCCCCGGCACCTCGTGGCCCCCGGGACCGTCGGCGAGGCGGTAGTCGAATCCCCCGGGCCCGGCGTTCGGCGCGGGAGCCGTGTAGACGACGAACGGGCCGCGGACCTCGACGCGGGCGCCGGCGGGTTCGGGGTTGAGGACGCCGACCACGGACAGCGGATCGCCGTCCGGGTCGGAGTCATTGGCCAGCAACGACCGCAGGGGGATCTTGAGCACGACCGAACTGGAGGGTCGGAGGGCGTGATCGGGCGCCGCGGTCGGGGTGGCGTTGGCCGCGGCCGGCGTGATCTCGATGGTGGAGACGCTGAGGGGCGGGAGCGTGATGACCCAGGCCTCGAGCTGGACCGAGACCTCGCCGACGAACACCGGGGCGGCGACCTGGCCGTCGAGGCGGTAGACGCGCGCCTGTCCGCCGGCGGCGAGCCCTTGGAAGGCGACCTCCTGGTTCTGGCCGGAACGGTTCAGAGCCACGATGACGTGGCGCCCGGGGCGGGTGGAATCGCGGCTGACATAGGCGGCCACCTTGGCGGTGTCCTGGGACTCGGTGGGGAGGGAGACGTCGCCGAACGAGCCGCGGGCGCCGTCGAAGTCGCGGTACATCCGGAAGCCCGCCATGACGTAGGCGTAGGAGGCGTTGAAAGTGAGCGGCCAGAAATTGGCGGCGAACACGCCGCGCTGGCCGAAGATGCCGAGGGTGTCGGCCTGGGCGATGCCGCCGGCGATGTGGGCGTTGCCCATGAAATTGTATTCCGTGACGGCGACCTCCATGCCGGGCATCCGGGCGGCGATCCGGTCCTGGATCCGGTCCAGCATGCGCACCGGTTCGCCGAGGTAGGCGTCGATCCACGAATCCTCGCGGTAGGTCGGGTCCCAAAGGCTGCGCGGCGACTGGACGATGGCCTGCACCTGCTCGGGGGTGACCTCGGGACCCTGGACACCCTGGGAGGCATTGACCGCCGAGTAGAAGTGGAAGTCGTACACGTCGACCAGGCGCCGTCCCGCCTGTTCGGAGGCGGTCCGGACGGCATCGAGGTAGCGGTCGACAGCCCAGTAGGACGGGTCGTCGAAGCCCGGTTCGCTCTGCCAGTTGACGAGTCCGTTGAACCCGTAGCTGGCGGGGCCGAACAGGGTGGCGGACGGGGCGACGTCCTTGATGGCGGAGGCGAGGTCGATGGTGCGTTGGAGATATTCCGCCATCGGCATGGGCAGGGGCTGGATCTCGCGGTGCGTGCTGAACCAGATCTCCGGCTCGTTATCGAGGCTGATGAAGGTCGGGGCCGCGGGATCGGCATAGATGTCTGCGGGAAACCTCCGGCGCAGCGCCCAGACGAATTCGTCGATGTACACGGTGTCATCGGCGAGGTCGGGCGGGTCGGCGAACGGCGCGTTCTTGCGGTACACGACGGGATGGAACCGCTGCTCGAGGTAGCCGGGTTGGAGGATGTCGACGCTGCCCTCGTGATCGGCGGCGGCGTACCCCTGCATCTGGACGGTGATCAGGCTGGCGAGGCCGGCGGCGCGGTGGGCGGCGACACGGGCGCGCACGGCCTCGGCGGGCAGGTCGGCGGAGCCGAGGCTGACGGGCAGGATGCCGTTGTTGTAGAACTGGAGGCTCTCGTGGATCCACCGGTCGTTCGAATAGGGGCCCCAGTCGTTGCCGGCGTTGGAGTCGTTGCTTTCCCAGTTGTAGGCCGTCCAGCGGTTCCCGCCGAGACGGCTGAAGGTGAGGTTCTGGGCGGGTGCGGGCATCTCCTCGGCGAAGTTGACCCCGTAAATCCACGGCGAGATCGGGCGGGCCTGGTCCGGATGGATCGTGATGGTCACGGTCGGAGCGACGATGCTGCCGGTGGTCAGGGTCAGGTTCCGGACGGCCTCCCATCCGAAGGCATCCGTCGTGGTCAGGGTCACGGTGTAGGTGCTCGCCGGCTCGAGCAGGTCCAGCGTGAAACTCGCGTCGGTCGCGTACTCCGTCGTGGCCCGGACGAGTTCGGCCCCGCCGGACTTTCGGTAGGCCAGGACGGCGCGGGACGCGCGCGTGACCGTCCAATGGAGGTCGGCGCGGTTGCCGGTGACGCCCGCCACCTCGAACACCGGAATGTCCGGCGGAGCGGTCGGGGCATCCGGCATCGCGAAGGTTCCCGACACGGTGGCGGCGTTGGGCGGGACCCCGGCCCCGATCCGGTGGTCCGAGGCGGTGATGCGGTATTGCACGGTCTGGCCGGGACTCAACCCGGCGAGCGTCGCGTGTCGCACGGTGGCCCAGTCGTCGACCGCGCCCTCGAGCACGTGGTCGTAGGCGCCGATCCCGTACTCGATCCGGAACGTCGTGGGTTCGTCGGTCGTGAAGGCAAGGTCGAGCCCGTCGTAGGTGTCGTTCGGAACCGTGGACCCGATCTGGATCACGGGCGGCGCGAGGTCGGGTTCCCAGCCGAGGCGGACGTCGGCGAGACGGAAATGCGGGTGGCCCAGACCGTCGCCGTCGTTGAAGAGCAGGAAGCGATGGAAGCGGGGGATGGCCGGGTGGAGATCGGGAAGGTGGACCTGGATGTGGTGCCATTGGCCGCGGCGCTGGGCGTCGTTCATGAGCGGCCATCCGGGAACGAGTTCGGCAAACCCGACCGAATCGGCGAGGCCGCCGTCCTCCAGGATGAAGCGCATCCCGTCCTCGCCCGTGGAATCGGCGTCGAAGTAGAGGTCGAACTCCACCGTCCGAATCTCGTTGAGATAGTGGAAGCGCTGGATCCAGCCGACTTCGCGGTCGGCCAGCCCGAACGCACCGTAGGTACCGGGCGGCGAGAAGCGCACCTCGATGGCCTGGCCGGCGCGTCCGGGGGCGGGCGCCGCAAAGTCGACCTCGATCGGGGTGGGCGGGCTGCGGTCCCACAGGTCGGCGATCCAGGCGTCGTGCGTGGTGCCGTCGTAGACCGGGAGATATTGCAGCGGGGCGGCGTGGGCGAGGGGCGGGAGGGCCGGCGCAAGGGCGAGGAGGAGGGCCGCGCGGGCCACGAAGCGGAACAGGGATTTCATGGTTGGCTGGGAACGTGTCCATCCCCTGCCCCGCAAATCCCCGAAGAAGGTTACGGTCTTTTTGAATCGATGCCGGGGCGCGCCGGCCAGAATTCGAGATGCGACCAGGGAGCCCAGGGATGCCAGGCCGCCAATGTCCGCCCATCGCCCGAGAATCCCAGGTAGAGCGCGGGCCTCCGCAGTTCCAGGTCGCCCATCTCCCGCCACGCCGCGCAGTTCCAGAGCCGGATCGCCCGCGTGCCCATGAGCACCGCCAGCGTGCGGTCGTCGGCGGAGAAGGCCACGCCGAACGCGCCCTCCCGATGGTCCGGCAGACTCGCGATCTCCCGGCCCGTGTCCGCCTCCCAGATCTTCACCGCGTCATCCATGCCGGCGGTGGCGAGCCGTCGTCCGTCCGCCGTCCAGGCGATCTGCCAGACCGCCATGCGATGACCGGAGAGCAGAATCCGCCGCGTCAGGCCGCGCCCGTGGACCTGCACCGGAAGGAAACCGTCGCGGGCCAGGGCCAGGGATTCGCCGTCCGGGGAGAACGCCAGCTGGCTGACCGGTTCGCCGGGACCGAGTGCCAGGCGGGTCCGCAACGCGCCGCCGCGCAGGTCCCAGACGGAGACGGTGCCGGGTGCGTCCTCGCACGCGAACCAGCGTCCGTCCCGGGACGCGGACGAGACGAGGTAGTTCGTGGGCGGCGGGACGACGGGGCGCGATTCCAGAAGCTCCAGGCCGGGCAACGACCGGCGGGCGTATCCCTTCGATCCCAGCACCGCGAGCCATTCGCCGGCGGGACCAAAACCCAGGGCGATCTCGGCGTCGGGGATGGCAAACCGCCGGACGAGGCGTTCCGCTTCGAGCACGGTCACGATCCCCTGCCCGCTGCCGAACGCCGCGAACCGTCCGTCGGGCGACCATACGGGCAACCCGCGAACGGCCCCGGGTTCCTCGCCCGCGGCATCGGCGTCCGCCGCCGCCGCGTCCCAGAGACGCAGAACCCCGTCCTTGTCGCCGCTGACCAGCCAGCGTCCGTCGCAGCTGAACGCGACCGTCCACACCTCGGAATCGTGGCCGGAGAGCGTCTGCAACAGGCGGCCGGAGGCGGTCTCCCAAAGCCGCGTCGTGCGGTCGGAACTCGCGGTGGCAACCCGGCGCGAATCGGGAGAGAACGCGACGGACCATACCTTGGCCCGATGTCCCTCGAGCCTTCGGGAGGTCCGTGGCTGGCCCGGTTCCCACAGGCGCACCGTGCCCCCAAGATTGGCCGAGGCCAGCGTCCGGCCATCCGGCGAAACGGCGAGGGCCAGCAGGAAATCGCCGTCCTCGAACGTCTCCAGGATCGCGCCGGTGTCGGGATCGCGAGCCGTGATGCGGCCGTCGAAGGTCCCCGTGTAGATCCGGTCTCCGCGCGGCGACCAGCAGGCCCGGGCGCCGGCGTTGGTCCAGGTGGCGAGGTCGCGTCCGGCGGCGACGTCGTGGAGCGTGACCGTGCCCGGGCCCATGCCGGTCACGCGGGTTCCCGCGGTGCGGGCGAGCACGGGGCGGGCGGGCGAGAACGCGAGGCCGGCCGCCAGACCGGGCAGCACCCCGGCGGGGCGACCGGCGGGCAGTTCCCGCAGATGGACCCTCGGTTCGTCGGCCGCAATCGCCAGCCAGCGCCCGTCGGCGGACACCGCGAGGGAGGTCAGGTGCTCGCCGTCGATCCGGAACTCCGACCTCGGCCGCAGCGAGGGGAAGTCCCAGAAGCGCACCCGATCCCCCAGTCCGCAGGTGACCAGGGTCCGTCCGTCCGGAAGAAAGACGAGACCGTCCACGGCGTTGGAGTGCGCCTGGACCGTGGCGAGGGCCGGGTCGCGGGCAAGTTCGCGGTAGAGCGCCCACTCGAAGCCGCGCGGGTCGGTGCCCTCCCCGTCCGGCTGCTGGGCGAGATAACGCCGGGCCTTCCCGGCATCACCCTCGTCGAGTGCCAGGCGGGCGAGCTTCATGTCGGCGGCGTAGGCGTGGGTGGCCAGCACCCGGCGGCTCTCCCGCAGCCGGAGCGCGGCGATGGGCGAACCGATGCCCACGACCAGCAGGAGCAGGAGCGTGCTGGCGGCCAGGGTGCCGGCCACCGGGTGCCGCGCCGCCAGACGCACCAGCCGTCCCCACGGCCCGACCGGGCGGGCATGGATGGGGCGTCCCGAGAGGAACCGATCCAGGTCCGCCCCGAGGTCCGCCGCCGAACCGTAGCGGTGCGCGGGGTCCCGCTGCAGGCATTTCAGCGCGATGGTCGCGAGATCCAGCGGGACCAGCGGATTCAGGACGCGCGGGGAGACGGGATCGCCGCCCAGCACGAGCCGCAACGTGGCCCCCACCGTCTCGGCCACGAACGGCGCCCGTCCCGTGACGAGGGCATAGAGAATCCCGCCCAGGCCGTAGACGTCGACGGCCGGACCGAGGTTCGCGGGGGAACCGCCCGCCTGTTCGGGAGCAAGGTATCCCGGCGAACCCAGAATCTCGCCGGTCAACGTCAGGTGGTCGCGGCTCTCCAGACGGCGCGCCAGTCCGAAATCCGTGATCACTGGTTCCCCGGCCTCGTCGAGCAGGATGTTCGATGGCTTGAGATCGCGGTGCAGCACGCCCTGCCGGTGCGCCGACTCCACCGCCCCTGCCAGGGTGCGCGTCAGCGACGCGCTCCGGGCGAACGGCGGGACCCCCTTGCGAAGAAGCCCGGCCAGGTCCCCGCCCCCGACGAAGTCCATCGAGAAGTACGGCTGGCCCTCGTGCTCCCCGATTTCGTGGATGCGGACAATGTTCGGGTGACGGAGTCGTGCCGCGGATTCGGCCTCGGACTGGAAACGGAGCTCGCGTTCGCGCCCGGCGAAGCGGGCCTGGAGCACCATCTTCACCGCCACGATCCGGTTCAGGCCCGTCTGGCGCGCGCGAAACACGACGCCCATGCCGCCGCGGGCCACCTCCTCCAGGAGCTCGTAGTTGCCGAAGCGACGGAGTGGATGACCGTCCGCCCCGGGACCCGGCGGGCACCCCGGCACCGGTTCACCGTCCCCGCCCCCGGCCTCCCCTTCGCCCTCGCCCTCGCCCTCGGTCCCGGTCCCGGACGCCTCCGGCAGCCCGAGCTGGAGCAGGCACGGCAGGCAGACGCCACCGGATTGCCCGTGGCGCAGCGGCCCCTGGCACGAGGGGCACCGGGCGGGGTTGGACATGGACGGTTCCATGACGGACACGGATTCGGGGGCCGAAGGTTACGGACGCCGTTCAGGGGGGCAGGACCCCGGAACTCACCTCGATGAGGCGGCGGATCTCGGCGTCCACCTCGGCGGGGTCCGACACGGTGGCGGCGATTTCCTCGCGGAGAAGCCGTCCGAATTCCTTGCGCAGGCGGTGCACCGCGACCTTCACCGCGCCCTCGCTCAACCCCAGGGAGGCACCCAGCGCGTCGTAGGTCGAACGCGCGGCGTCGGCCCAGCCGAGCACCGGGGACAGCGCCTCGAACACCGCCCGGCGCCCGGGATTGGCCGCGTAACGCGCGCGCAGTCGCTCCAGCACCCGCGCCAGCACCGCGTTGGCCCAGGCCTGCTCGTAGGCCGTCTCCGGATTCGCGGTCCCGGCGAGGTCCGCCCGATACCACTCCTCCCCCGCCTCCCCGTCCAACGACAGGAACGTCACCCCGCCACCGCGCTTCCGCGCCTGGGACCGCCGCCAGTCGTCCACCAGGAACTGCTTCAGCGTCGCAAGCAGGAACGAGCGGAACCGCGCGGGGCCGGGCTCGACGCCCTCCAGGCAACGCCGCTCGACGAGGCGGGAAAGGTACTCCTGCGTGAGATCCTGGGCGTCGTGCGGCCCATGCCCGCTGCGCCGCACGAAGGCGTAGATCGGATACCAGTAATCCCGGCACAGGATCTCCAGGGCGGCCTGGGCCCGGGGATCGCCGGTCGCTCCCTTGCCGGCGGCCAGGACGACGCTCCAGTGCGTGGTGCAAAAACCGGGACCGGCCCTCACCCCGGGCGGTGGCGCTTCCGCGTCCTTCACGTGCCCGCATGCTGCCCCCCGGCCCCGGCGCTGGAAAGACGCATTCCGGGACCCGGACGCACGCCGCGGAATCGTCCGAACCGTCGACACGAACGAACGAAAAGGGGTCAGTCCCACTTAAAAAGGGGTCAGTCCCACTTATTTATACTTCCTCGCGCCGGCCCGCGCGGATGGTCGGCGGCGGCGGCGAGTCGGGGTGGAGACCGACCCCGGCGTGATTCGGTATAAATAAGTGGGACTGACCCCTTCCTTACGACATGGCATTTGACGCGGTGCGGTGCCGGGGATTGAAGTTGGCCACAGCCTATGTCGCCCTTTCATGTCCATGTCAGCCGTCGGCGCTTCTTCCAAACGGCCGCGGCGGCGGCCGGCCTGCCGCTGTGGTACTATCACGAATGCCAGGGGCTCGCCGCCACCCCGCGCCCGCTCTCGGCCAATGACAAGCCCGGGATCGGCCTGATCGGCTGCGGTGGTCAGGGCCGGGGCGACACGAACTGGGCGAAGAACTTCGGCCAGGTCATCGCCGTGGCCGACGTCGACGATCGCCAGGCCGAGGGCGCCCGGACCCAGTTCAAGGCCGAGCGCGCCTACAAGGATTTCCGGAAGCTGCTCGAGCGCGACGACATCCACGTCATCGTGAACGGCACCCCCGACCACTGGCACACGTTGGTGAATGCCGCCGCCGCGCGCGCCGGCAAGGACATCTACGGCGAGAAGCCGCTCACGCTCACCGTGGAGGAAGGCCGGCGGCTGGTGAAGGAGGTGCGCGACGCCAAACGGATCTTCCAGGTCGGCAGCCAGCAGCGCAGCGATCGCAAGTTCCGTCTCGCCTGCGAACTCGCCCGCAACGGGCGCCTCGGCAAGCTCCGCCACATCATCGTCGGACTCCCCACCGGCCCCCGCCAGGGCCCGTTCCCGCCCGTCCCGGTCCCGGCGGGTCTCGACTGGGACTTCTATCTAGGCCAGACGCCCGTGACGGAGTACCGCGGCACCAACTGCCACGGGAACTTCCGCTGGTGGTACCAGTTCTCCGGCGGCCAGATGACCGACTGGGGCGCGCACCACAACGACATCGCCCAATGGGGCAACGGCACCGACCGCTCGGGCCCCGTCGAGTTCGACGGCAAATCGCTCGTCGACATGATTCCCGGGGGGTACGACGCGGCGTCCAAGTACCGGATCGAGTGTCGCTACGCCAACGGCGTCACGATGAGCATCCTCGACGAATCGACGCCCCACGAGCAGGGCGTGGTTGGCGGCGGCAAGACCACCCCGAACGGCGTCCAATTCCTGGGTACCGACGGCTGGATCTACGTCAGCCGCGGCGAGATCCGGGCGAGCCGGCAGGAGCTGCTCGAAACGCCCCTGCCCGCCGACGCCGTCCGCCTCTACGCCTCGGACAACCACATGGGCAATTTCTTCGAGTGCATCCGCTCCCGGAAGGAGCCCATCTGCGACGTCGAGACCGGTCACCGCTCCATCAGCATCGCCCACCTCGGCGCCATCAGCGTCCGGCTCGGGCGCCGGATTCGCTGGGAACCGGACCGCGAGACCATCGTGGGCGACGACGAGGCGGCGGGCTGGCTGTCCCGGCCCATGCGCAAGCCGTACGACTGGGGATTCATTGCCTGAGCCGTTCCCGCCCCCCCGAGCCGCGCACCCGCCTTCCGCCTCCTCATGCCCCGCATCCTGCTCGTCGAGGACAACGAGATGAACCGCGACATGCTCACGCGGCGGCTCGAGCGCCGTGGGTACACCATCGTCTGCGCGCTCGATGGGCAGGAGGGCATCGCGGCGGCGGGCCGCGAGCAGCCGGACCTGATCCTCATGGACATGAGCCTGCCGGTCCTCGACGGGTGGGAGGCCACCCGGCGGCTGAAATCGGATGCGCGGCTGCGCGTCATCCCGATCATCGCGTTGACGGCCCACGCCATGGCGAGCGACGAGCAGAAGGCGCGCGAGGCGGGCTGCGACGATTTCGACACCAAGCCCGTGGAGCTGCCGCGGCTGCTGCAGAAGATGGAGGCGCTGCTGGCACGTCCGTCGGCGGAGCCCGGCGGGGTCCCATGACCGCCTTGCCCGGCCAGCTCCGGCGCGCCGAGCCGGTGTCGGACGTCGCGCGCCCTCCGTCATGAGCGCGCCCGTCGACGCCCTGGCCCGGCTGCGCCACGACCTGCGGACGCCCGCCTCGCACATCCTGGGCTACGCGGAGATGCTCCAGGAGGAAGCGGCGGCCCTCGGCGCCACCGACCTGATCCCCGATCTCCGGCGCATCGAGGAGGCCGGGCGCCGGCTGGTCTCGGTGATCCGCGACGAACTCGCGCCGGAACGGCACGCCGCCGGGCGCATCGACCTGCGGGAACTGCACGCCGAACTGCGCACCCCGCTCAATCACGTCGTCGGCTACGGGGAAATCCTGCTCGAACAGATCGAGAGCCAGGGACGGACGACGTTGGTGGCCGATCTCCGGAAGGTGCTGGCGGCCGCCCATGCCTTCCTGGGGTTGATCGCCGAGCTGCTGACACCGGCGATGCTGGAACTGGCGCGCCCGGCCGGGCCGGCCGTCACTCCGGCCCTGCTCCCGGAGGCGCTCGCGCTCGGACGTGGCATCCCGTCGTCCGCGGCGGCTCCGCCCGCCCCCGGCACCGAGGGCGGCACCCTCCTGGTTGTGGACGACGATCCCGCGAACCGGGAACTGCTCGCGCGCCGCCTGACGCGCCAGGGATTCGAGGTGCTGGTCGCCGACGGCGGCGCCTCCGCGCTCCGGGTGCTTGCGGAACGCGCGGTGGATCTGGTGTTGCTGGACCTGGTGATGCCCGGGATGAACGGGGACGAGGTCCTGGCCCGGCTGAAGGCGGATCCGGCCTGGCGCGAGGTTCCGGTGGTGATGCTGTCGGCCCTGGACGAGATGGACAGCGTGGTGCGGTGCATCCTGACGGGGGCGGAGGATTACCTCGCGAAGCCGGTCAATGCCGTGCTGCTGCGGGCGCGGATCAACGCGTGTCTCGAGAAGCGCCGCCTGCGGCGGCTGGAACGTCAGCATCTCCACGACATCGAGAGCGAACGCCGCAAGTCCGACGCGCTGCTGCTGAACATCCTGCCCCGGCAGATCGCCGACCGGCTCAAGGGCGGGGAGACCACCATCGTCGACAGCCTCGCGGAGGTGACGGTCCTGTTCGCGGACCTCGTGGGGTTCACGGAACTCACCCTGCGCCTGTCGTCGGTGGAGATGGTCCGGTTGTTGGACGACGTCTTCTCCGCGTTCGACCTGCTGGCGGAGGCGCAGGGGCTGGAGAAGATCAAGACCATCGGCGACGCGTACATGGTCGTGGGGGGTCTGCCGGCGCCGCGCGCGGACCACGCGGAGGCCATCGCGGACCTCGCGCTCGGGATGCTGGCGGAGGTCGAGCGGCGCTCGGCGGAGTTCCCGGTGCCCCTCCGCCTCCGCATCGGCATCGACACGGGACCCGTGATCGCGGGGATCATCGGGCGGCACAAGTTCAACTACGACCTCTGGGGCGACACCGTGAACACGGCAAGCCGGATGGAGTCCCACGGCGCGCCGGGCCGCATCCAGGTCACCGAGTCCACCCATCACCGCCTGCGGCACCGGTACCGCTTCGAGGAGCGCGGCGACATCGAGGTCAAGGGCAAGGGCCGGCTGCGAACGTGGTTCCTGCTCGGTCGCTGAGGGGCGCGGGCTCCGGGATTGCGTGCCGGACCCGGATCCCTATTTTGTGCGGCGTCGACCGCGGCAGCATTCGGGCCCCCACTGGACGGGAAAACGGCACGGGACCGGTCGGCGCCTCGTCGCGGCCTTGAAGCGACGGCCTTACCGCAATTCCATACGACCATGACCCAATCGGCATCCCAGCATCGTTGGCGGTTCTTTCGCGCCGGCGGACTCGACCAGGCCCGCTTTGATTCCGCCGAGGACTTCCGGCACCTGGCGGAACTGGACCCGAAGCTCTGGGTGGCCCTGGCCTGTCCGGTGAAGGGACTCGAATTCGACGAGAAGACGCTGGCGCTGGTGGACGCGGACAAGGATGGCCGGGTGCGGGTGCCGGAGATCATCGGGGCGGTGAAATGGGCGGTGGATCACCTGAAGGATCCGGCCAGGCTGAAGGAGGGCAGTGACACCCTGCCGCTGGACCAGATCCAGGACGCGTCCGACTCGGGCAAGGCGATCCTGAAATCGGCGCGGCAGATCCTGAAGAACCTGGGGCGCGCGGACGCGACGGGCATCTCGCTGGCGGACGTCACGGACCCGACGCGGATCTTCGGCCAGACCCAGTTCAATGGCGACGGGATCGTGCCGGTCGAGGCGGCGAAGGATCCCGGGGTGCAACAGGTCCTCGGCGAGATCCTGAAGACGCAGGGGGCGGAGACGGACCGGAGCGGCAAGCCCGGAGTGAACCAGGCAAAGACCGACGCGTTCTTCGCGCAACTGGGCGCGCTCGATGCCTGGGCGAAGCAGTCGGAAGCCAGCGCGGCGGCAATCCAGCCGTTGGGGGCGGGGACCGCGGCGGCGGTGGACGCCCTCAAGGCGGTGCGGGGCAAGATCGACGACTATTTCGGGCGGTGCCGGCTGGCGGCGTTCGATCCCCGGGCGCTGATGGCCGTGAACCGGAAGGAGGAGGAGTACCTGTTGCTCGCCGCGAAGGACATGGCGATCACGGCGCCGGAGGTCGCTGGATTCCCGCTGGCGCGGGTGGAGGCGGGACGTCCGCTGCCCCTGCGGTCGGGGTTGAATCCGGCGTGGGCGGATGCCGTGGCGGCCCTGGAAGCCGCGGCCATCGTGCCGTTGCTGGGCAAGGACAAGGAGGCGCTCACGGAGTCCGAATGGGCGGATCTCAAGGCCAGGCTCGCTCCGCACGAGGCCTGGGCCGCCGCCAAGCCCGGCAACCCCGCCGCGGCGCTTGGCCTGGAACGTGCCCGCGCCATCCTGTCCGGCACGTCGCAGGCGGAGATCGGCAAGCTGATCGTGCAGGACAAGGCCCTGGAGGCCGAGGCCTCCGCCATCGGCCAGGTGGAGCGGTTGGTTCGCTATTACCGCGACCTGCACCGGTTGCTGGCCAATTTTGTGAGTTTCGGGGATTTCTACGATCCGGAGGAGATCCCGAGCTTCCAGGTCGGGACCTTGTACCTCGACGGACGGGCCTGCGAGTTGTGCGTGCGCGTGGATGATGCCGGCAAGCACGCGGCGCTGGCGGGTCTGGCCAAGACCTATCTCGCCTACTGCGAATGCACGCGGGTCCCGGGCGAGAAGATGATCATCGCGGCGGCGTTCACGGACGGCGACAGCGACAACCTGATGGTGGGGCGCAACGGCGTGTTCTACGACCGCAAGGGCCGGGACTGGGACGCCACGATCACCAAGATCATCGAGAACCCGATCAGCATCCGCCAGGCGTTCTGGGCGCCCTACAAGAAGCTCGTCCGGTTGATCGAGGAACAGGTCGCCAAACGCGCCGCCGCCGCCGAGTCCGCCGCCGATGCCAAGGTCGCCGCCACCGCCACCGCCGTCGCCAACGTCGACCAATCCAAGCCCAAGGAAGCCAAAAAGGTCGACGTCGGCACCGTCGCCGCCCTGGGCGTCGCCTTCGGCGCCATCGGCACCGCCTTCGCCACCGTCGCCGGCTATTTCACGGACGTCCTCAAGATGCCGTTCTGGCAGGTCGTGCTCGCGCTGGCCGGACTGCTCCTCATCGTGTCCGGCCCCTCGATGCTCATCGCCTGGCTCAAGCTGCGTCAGCGCAACCTCGGCCCCATCCTCGACGCCAACGGCTGGGCCGTGAACGGGCGCGTCAAGGTCCCCGTCTCCCTCGGGCGCTCCCTCACCTCCGTCGCCAAGCTGCCCGTCGGCACCTTGCCCGCCCTCGACGACAAGTTCGCCGAGGCGCCGGTCTTCTGGCCGAAGCTGCTGGCCTTCGTCGTCGCCGTCGGGTTCGTGTTCAGTCTCGCCGACGATTTCGGAATCATCCGCCGGCTCACGGGCGGCAGCTGGGGCTCCAAGTCCCGGACCGAACGCGCGAACACCAACAACGTCGCGTCCGGCACCTCCGGAGCGGGCGCGGCCACCAACGCCCCGGCGGCCGCCAAGTAACCCGCCACACCACACCGCCCGCGACGCCGGCCGACGCCCCCGAAGGCGCGGCCCGGCGAGCCCGGCGGGGAATGCGGCACGTCCGATCCCCGCGATCACCCCCATGAGCACGCAAGACGCATCCCGAACCGCGGTCGTCACCGGAGCCGGCTCCGGCGTCGGACGCGCCACCGCCCTCCTCCTCGCCCGCGAGGGCTGGCGCGTCGCCCTGGTCGGGCGGCGGGCGGAGAACCTCGACGAAACCTCCGCCCTCGCCGGCACCGCCGCCGACCGCCTGTCCTCCTGGGTCTGCGACATTGCCGACGAAACCGCCGTCGCCGCGATGGGCCGCGGGGTCCTCGAACGCCTCGGCGAGGTCGACCTCCTCGTGAACGCCGCCGGGACCAACATTCCCCGCCGCAGCCTCGAGGTCCTGGCCTCCGCCGACTACCGCCTGCTGCTCGATACCAACCTCAACGGCGCGTACTGGTGCGTGCAGGCGTTCCTTCCCGCCATGCGGCGCCGCGGCCAGGGCACTATCGTCAACGTCATCTCCGATGCCGCCCGCCAGGCCAGCCCGAAGGCGGGTCCGGCGTATTCCGCCAGCAAGTTCGGCCTGCTCGGCCTCACCCAGGCCATCAATGCCGAGGAACGCCCCCGCGGCGTCCGCGCCTGCGCGCTGATGCCCGGCGACATCGACACCCCCCTGCTCGACAAACGCCCCGCCCCCCCGCCGCGCGAGGCCCGGGACCGCATGTTGCAGGCCGCGGACGTCGCGGCTTGCGTCCTGTTCGTCGCGAACCTGCCCGCCCGCGCCGTCGTCGAGGAACTCCTCCTCCGCCCTTCCTGATCCATTCTCCCATGTCCAAGACCATCGCCCGCTGGGAACAGATGGTGGCCGCGCAGCCGAACAACGACCTGGCCCGGTTCAGCCTCGCCAAGGCCCTGTTCGATGACGGGCGGTTCGCCGAATCCCTCCCGCACCTCGAACACGCGCTCCAGCGCAAACCCGACTGGATGGTCGTCCAGATTCTCGTCGGGAAGACGCACCTCGCCCTCGGCCGCCGCGACGAGGCGCGCGCCGCCTTCATCCGCGGTCGCGAACTGGCCGTCGCGCAGCATCACGAGGGACCCCAGGCCGAGCTCGACGAACTGCTGGCCGACCTCGAGTAGCCTCCGGGAGTACCGGAAAAAACCGCTGCCACCCGGAATCCCTTCCGAATACGCGCCCCGGCCCGACGTCCGACCCAGTGTAAGCCATGCCGACCTCATCCCGCCCTTCGCGACCCGCCCCGCGTTCCAGTTCCCGGACCTTCGGCCTCGTGCCCGCGACCCTGGCCCTGGCCCTGGCCTTCCTCGCGGTCCGCCTGGCCGCGAGCGCCGCGGAACCGCTGTTCCAGGAGGATTTCGCGAAACTCGCCCCCGGGACGCCGCCGGATTCCTTCCTGATCCTCGACGGCCAGTTCGCCGTGAAGGACGTCGAAGGCAACCGCTGTCTCGAACTGCCCGGCGCCCCGCTGGAGACGTTCGGAATCATGTTCGGCAAGGCGCGCCAGGAAAACTGGGGTGCCCGGGCCCGGATCTCCGGCACGGGCCAGGGCCGGCGCTTCCCGGTCTTCGGAGTCAGCATCAATGGCGTGGGCGGCTACCGCGTGCAGGTCTCGCCCGCTCGCAAGGCCCTCGAACTGCTCGAGGGCGACGAGGTCCGCGCTTCCGTCCCCTACGAATGGACCAGCGGCATCTGGACCTGGGTCCGCGTCCAGCTCCGCAAGGACGGCGACGGCTGGAAGGCCGAGGGCAAGGCCTGGAAGGACGGCACACCCGAACCCGACGCCTGGATGGTGGCCTGGACGAAAACCGAGGCCCCCGTGCCCGGCCCGGCCGCGGTGTGGGGCAAGCCCTTCTCGGGAACGCCCATCCGGTTCGATGACCTGGCGGTGCTGGAAACCGGAAAGTGAATTCGGGCATGGAACGCGCGTCGCCAACGGGATGCCGGCAGGTTCTCGTCGCGATTCACACGTCCGACCCTCGCCAGGACGCCGCGGAGCGTCGCCCGCAGGTTGCCGGGGCCTGCAGGCCCTGGTTTCGCCCCTTCCTTTCTTCTCGTCGCGGAGCGACGTTTGACTTGGGCGGCGAGGAAGGAGCTGGGAGCCCGAATCCTTCGGACGTCGCTCCGCGACCGGGAAGACCCCGGACGAACACCTCGTTTCACTCCATGCCCTGCCCACCGCAACCCCTTCGCCGCCCGGTGAGTGACCTCACCCGGCGCGTCGTTCTGGCCCTCGCCCTCGCCTGGTTCGCGGCGGGATCGACGCGCGTCCGGGCCGCCGTGGAACTCCGGTTGCGCGTGCCCGCCGCTGAAACCTGGGTTCTCGGCGACGTCATCCCGCTCCACTGGCGGTTCGTGAACCAATCCACCCAGGCCCTGGGCTTCATGTGGGAGGGTTGCTGCCGGTTGAACGGCCAGCTCGCCGTCACCGCGGGCGACCGATCGCTGCCCACCGCCCCCCCCGGCCAGGCCCTCGCCCACATGTTCGCCAAGGCGGACCGCCTCGAACCCCGACAACCGAAGGAATACGAGACGCGCGTCGCCGACTGGGTCGCGCTGCCGGGCACCGGCACCTACGAACTGCGGGGCACCTACCGCGGCGTGCTCCCCACCCAGTTCCCCCAGCTCCAGCGCGGCCTCGCCCTGTGGCGCGATGCCGCCTCCAGCCCGCCCGTCTCCGTTTCGGTTCTCGCCGTCGACGCCTACCTCGCCCAACGCCCCGACCGCGAGCAGCGCCGCGGTCTGACCCTCCGGCTCGAGGGCCCGCCCGTCCTGCCCGTGACCGCCCCGGCCCGGTTCCGCGTCGCGCTCGCCCATCGTGGCCCGGCCCCCCGTTCCCTCGCCTGGCCTGACGACGTGGCCTTGTGGGTCGTCGATCCCGCGGGCACCCGCGTCGCCCCCGCCGCCGTCATCGCCGGCGACACCGAGACCCTGACCCTCGCCCCCGGCACGACCGTCGAACGCGAGTTCGCCCTGCCCCCCGGGACCTATGAAGGCGAATCACCCGGCGCCTACCGGTTCTTCGTCGACCTCGCCGCCACGCCCGCCGGCGAACCGCGGGTCCCCGCGCCCCCGATCCCGGTCTCGTGGCAACTGGGCGAGGCCGAGGTCCGCGAACTCCTCGCCGCCGCCGCCCGCGGCGCCGGCAGCGGCGCCCGCAACGCCCCGCTCAAACTCCTCCGCGTCCATCTCGCCGACGTCGCGCCCTTCCTCGCCGCGCTGGCCCACCCGGCCCACCCGGCCCTTGCCCCGTCCGAACTCGCCCTCGCCCGACGCCTCGATCAGGCCGCCACCCTGCGTCCGCTGGGCCCCAAGCCCGGCCACGTCGACCTCGAACTCGACGTCCCCGCGTCCGGCCCCCCGATCTGGGCCCGTCCCGAGGTCCGCGCCACCCTGGCCAGGCTGGACCCGTTGCCCTCGCCGGACGCCCAGCTCCGCGAACTCCTCGCCCTGCGCCGGCATCTCGGCTGGGAAATCACCGTGATCCTCCGTCCGCACGACGACACCCGCATCGGCGCGCTCCTCGACCTCGCCCGCGCCTGCGTCGACCTCGCCCCGGAACTCGCCGGTCCCCTCCAAATCCACGCCGCCGGCGCCATCCTCGAACTTGCCCCCGGTCCCGGTCGCCCGACCGCCCCCCTCCCGACCCTCCGCCGCCGGGCCGACGGTGCGGACTGGGAATGGGCCGCCGACGGCACCCGGTTCGGTCCCGTGCCCGCCGGCATCCCCGCGACCCCGGGCCTGGTGCGGTGGGAAGCTGACCCCGGCGATGCCTGGGGCACCCTGGCCCGCCGGCTCGGCAGCGTCCCCGTCGCCGGACGCCGCTTCGAACTCCGCGCACGCGACCCCGCCCCTTCACGATAGTCCGCGTGCCCTCGCGCACCGAGATGGCGTCGCGAGCTCCCGCCCGGTCGGGGGACCCGGCCCGCGAACAATTCCGTATTTCGCGGTCGGTTCGGCCTTCGGTGTTGACGCCCCCGCGTCCGCTGACGTAGCCACGGGAGTCGTTTAAAGGAATTGTCGCTCCTCCCATGAATCCTACCGCACCTGGAGTGTATCTCGTCGAGGTTCCGAGCGGGAACCGCACCGTCGCCGGAGTCGCCACCTCGATCACCGCGTTCGTCGGACGCTGTCGGCGCGGACCGACGGACCGCGCCGTACGCATCACCAACTACGGCGCGTTCGAGAAGCATTTCGGCGGGCTGTGGCTCGACAGCACCGCGAGCTACGCGGTGCGCCAGTTCTACCAGAACGGCGGCTCCGACGCCGTGATCGTGCGGCTCGCCAACACGGCCGGCATCTCCGCCCAGGTGGCCCTCGATAACGGCACGGCCGAGGGATTCATCCTCTCCGAAACCATCCCGGGCACCGGCGGTTCCTCGCTGCGCGCGCGGGTCGAGGACGACGGCACGCGGCACGTGGACGTCGAGGAACGCGTCCCCGGACCCGATGGTCAATGGGTCGTCGTGCGGCGCCAGCGGTTTTCGGGTTCCGACGTCGCCACGCTCGCCGGGGATTTCGATGCCGAGACGTCGCTGGTCGCCGTCGAGGATTTCTCGGCGCTGCCCGTGGTGACGGACTGGCAGGATCTCGCGGATGGCGCGCCGCAGGCGCGCGCCGCGCGGGGTTTCCTGCCGCTCGTCGGCGGCGTCGTCTCGTTCGAGGCGACCGCCGCGGGGACCGACGGAAACGATCTGGCCGTGAGCATCCTGCCCAGCGCCTCCAACGAGGACCTGTTCGCCCTGGTCGTGGAGCAACGCAACCTCGACGGCACGTACACCGTTCTCGGCACGTTCGAATCGGAGACCATCGACACCGTGGACGGCAGCCTGAACGGCGCGAACATCGAGGTGCAGGTCGTCGGGGATCCCTCCCTGGTCACCCTGCGTCCGCTCCCGGCCACCCGGGTGCATCTCGGGGGCGGCGCGGAGGGGGTGACCGCGACCCTCGACCTGCCGGTCCAGGGCCTGGCCGTGGTCGCCGCCAACGAGGGGACGTGGGGTAACCAGCTCCGGCTCCGCGTGGACCACAACACGCGCGATCCGAACGACGACGCGCTCTTCAATCTCACCGTCGAAGAGGTCAACGCGGAGGGCCGGGCCGTGACGACCGAGGTCCTCCGCAATCTGTCGGTCGATCCCGCCTCCCCGCGCTTTGCCCCGACCGTCCTGGCCCAGGGCTCCCAGCTCGTCCGGCTCGAGGGCGAAATTCCGGATGCCGCACCGCTGGAGACCGAGGCGCCCGTCGCTCTGGCGGGCGGCGACGACGGCGGGGAACTGACGGACCAGGACTTCATCGGGGTGGGCATGCGCGAGGCGAAGCAGGGCCTGTTCCGGCTCCAGGATGTGGATCTGTTCAACCTGCTCGTCATCCCGCCGCTCAGCCGCGAGGTCGACGTGCCCGACACGCTCTGGACCGAGGCGCTGCAATACGCCCGCGAACGACGCGCGATGGTGATCATCGATCCGCCCTCGGGCTGGCTCCGCCCCGACCAGGCCATCGAGGGCATCGAGGAACTGGCCGGCCTGCGCGACCCGAACTCCGTGATGTACTTCCCGCGGGTGCGCGTCGCGGACCCGCTCCGGGACAACGCGCTCGAGACCTTCGCGCCGAGCGGCGTCGTGGCCGGCGTCATCAGCCGCACCGACGCCGAACGCGGCGTGTGGAAATCCCCCGCCGGCCTCGACGCCGGCCTGGTGGGCGTGCGCGAGCTCGCCTACAACCTCATCGACGGCGAGGTGGGCCAGCTGAATCCGCTCGGCATCAACTGCCTCCAAGTGCGCCCCGCCGCCGGCCCCGTGGTGTGGGGCGCCCGCACGCTGCACGGCGACGACCGGCTCGCCTCCGACTGGAAGTATCTCTCCGTCCGGCGCCTGACGCTGTACATCGAGGAGAGCCTGTACCGGGGCACCCAGTGGGCCGTGTTCGAACCGAACGACTTCGTGCTGTGGCAGCAGGTGCGCCTGAGCATTGGCACCTTCATGAACAATCTGTTCCGGCGCGGCGCCCTGCAGGGACAGAGCCCCACCGACGCCTTCTACGTGAAGTGCGACGACGAGACCACCACCCAGGCCGACATCGACCTCGGCATCGTCAACGCCGAGGTCGGCTTCGCGCCCCTCAAACCCGCGGAGTTCGTCCTGATCCGCATCCGCCAGATGGCCGGCCAGGTCGCCGGCTGATCCCCTCCCGCCGTCCCGACTCGCGAAAGCTGCATCCCGCATACCACACCGACACCGCAACCCGCCCACGACCTTCCATCCCTTCCCGCCATGGCCCAATTCGTCGTCAATCCCGAACGCTTCGACCCGTACCGCAACTTCAAGTTCCGCGTCCGCTGGGACGGACGGGACGTCTGCGGCGTGAGCAAGTGCACCGCCCTGAAGCGCTCCACCAAGGTCGTGGAGTGGCGCGAGGGCGGCGACCCCAGCACCAGCCGCAAGATGCCCGGTCGCACCGAGTACGAGACCATCACGCTCGAGCGCGGCCTCACCCACGACAAGGAGTTCCTGCGCTGGGCCAACAAGGTCTGGAACTACGGTGCCAAGTCCGGCAAGGAGGCCTCCCTCCAGGACTTCCGCAAGGACATCGTCATCCAGGTGATGAACGAGGCCGGCCAGGTCGCGCTGGCCTACAAGGTCTACCGCTGCTGGGTCTCCGAGATCACCAAGGTCCCCGACCTCGATGCCAACGGCGAGGCCGTCGCCATCGAGAGCATCCAGATCACCCACGAAGGCTGGGAGGAGGACCCCGACGTCAAGGAACCCAAGGAACCCTCCTTCACCGTTCCAGCCTGACCCGGTGCCGCAACGATGCCCCGGCCGAACCGCGCGCCCTGTCACCCCGGGGTTCGGTCCCGGCTCGCGCGGTTTCCGTTACCGCCTTCCCGGCCCATGACCGAATCCCCTCCCCCGCCCCGGCCGCCCCTCGAGATCCCGCCCCTCGCGGGCGAGCGGTTGCTCGTGGCGTGGGAACAGGGACTCCGCGCCTCGTCCGCCCTCCGCCCGTCCGTCCTCGTCGCCGCCACCTGCACCGTCCCCCTGGACCTGGCCCTCGACCTGCCCCTGGGCCGGCGCGACGCGACGCTGCTCCGGCTGCGGCTCGCCACGTTCGGCAGCGACCTCCGGGGCCTCGACCGCTGCCCCCGCTGCTCCCAGGAGGTCGAGTTCCGGATCGACGTTCGCGACCTCCTCGCGGGCGTCGCCGACCCGGTGCCGTCCGCCGACGACGGAACTCTGGACCACGCGGACTGGCAGATCCGATTCCGCGCCGCCACCCCCCGCGACCTGCTCGAATCCGCGACGCCCGACGCCGGCCCGGACGAGATCGGTGCCCGCATCGTCCGGCGTTGCGTGACCCGGGCCCTCCGGCACGGCAGCCCGGTGTCCGCCGAAGCGCTCCCCACGGACCTGCTCGACGCCATTGCCCGCGCCCAGATCGAACGCGATCCGCTGTCCGAGATCCTGTTCCAACTCGACTGCCCCGGCTGCCGGCAGCGTTGGGAATCGCACCTCGACTGCGGCGCGTTCCTCTGGCGCGAACTTTCCGTCGCCGCCCGGCGTCTGCTGCGCGACATCCACCAGCTCGCCACCGCCTACGGCTGGACGCAGGACGCCATCCTGGGCCTCGCGCCCGAACGCCGCCGGGCCTACCTCGATCTCGTCGAAGCCGTTCCCCAATGAGTTCCTTCCTGCAACGACTCGGCGCGCTCGCCCTCGAACGACGGTCGGGAATCGAACCCCGCCTCCCGTCCCGCTTCGAACCCATGCCGGGCGCGGATTCCGAATCCCCGCCCGCGGTCGCCGACGCATCCTCCCCGGCGCCCGCCGTCCCGTCTCCCGCCCCGTTGCCTCCCCGCTCCCGCCCCCCCGAGGATTCGACCTCCGATCCATCCACCTCCCGACCGGACGCTGTCGGGCGCCCGATTCCCGTCGCGCCGTCCCGCGAGCCGCGCGGCGACGCGGGGGAAGCGCGGGACCGCGCGGCCCAGCGCGCCCTGTTCGTCTCCGAATCCGAACCCGCCTCAAACCCGGGGCCCTCCGCGGCGTCCGACCCGCGGGACGCGATTCCCCGGGAGGCCCGAACGGAGACGCGCGCGGCGATGCCGCAACGCTCCGACCCGCTGGATCCAGCACCGAAGACCGGGCAGCCCGAGTCACCACTCGCGATCACGGTGGACCCCGCGGAACGCCGCGCGCGCCTCGAGGCCGCCGTGGAATCCGCGCTGGACGCGTTGGGACTCGAGGCGCCCGACTCCGACTCCCGCGAACCCCGGCCCGCGCGCGAGGGCGGGATGCGCCCGGCGCGCGTCGAACCCGAAGGTTCCCCGATGTCCCGGACCGCCCCGGCGCCGACACCCCCGTCCCCCGTGCTGCACGTGCACATCGGTCGCATCGTCGTGCACGCGCAGCCGCCGCGTCCGTCGACACCGCCCGCGTCGGCGCACGCCAACGAAGCCGCGCCCGCCTCGCTCGAACGCTACCTCGCCCGCCGCAGCCGGGGCGCTGCCTGAATCCACCATGGCCAACGCCCTTGCCATCGCCGCCGTCTCCCGGGTCCTGCGCCAGTTGGTGGAAGCCAACGTCGTCGAGAACGCTCTCGACGGCCTGTTGCAGGGCGACGTCTTCGTCACCGCCGAACCGCCGCGCGAGGACCCCGCCCGGATGCGCGTCAACCTGTTCATGTACCAGGCCCTCGAAAGCGGCCAGTGGCGCAACGAGGCCCAGCCCGCCTTCGATCCCGGCGGCCGTCGCCTCTCCAATCCGCCCCTGGCCCTCGAGCTCCACTACGCCGTCACCGCCTACGCCCAGGACGATCTCCAGTCCGAACTGCTCCTCGGCTGCGCGATGCAGGCCCTGCACCAGACGCCCATCCTGGACCGCAGCCTCATCCTCGACGTGCTCAGCCTCGATCCTGCCGCCCGCAGCCTCGTCGGCTCCCGTCTCGCCGAGCAGGTCGAACGCATCCGCATCCGCCATCGCAACCTCACCGAGGACGTCTTCGCCCGGCTCTGGTCCGCGTTCCATGTCCCCTATCGCGCCTCCGCCTTCTACCAGGTCTCCGTCGTGTTCATTCAGGCCGACGAACCCCGCCGCGTGCCCATGGTCGTCCTCCAGCGGCCCCTCCCGAATGTCCACGCCTCCCTCGTCCCCCACGTCCCCTGTCTCGCCTCCGCCACCCCCGCCGCCGCGCTCTCCGGCGAGTCCGTGACCCTCGCCGGACTTCACCTCGACGGCACCCTGCCGCGCGTCCACGCCCGGTATCAGGATCGGTCCGTCGTCCTCGCGCCCCTCGACATCCCGCCCGCCGATGCCGGCGCCACGCAGGTCCGCTTCGACGTCCCCGCCCACTGGCCCAGCGGCGTCCATGACCTCCACCTCGCCGTCATCCCGCCCGACGCCGCCAGCCCCCGTCCCTCCAACGCCATCCCCTTCTCCGTCCTGCCCACGCCCGTCGTCACCCTCGTCGAACGCGACCCCGCCCCCGACGGACGCGTGGCCCTCGAACTCGACGTCGCCCCGCCCGTGCGCCCGGCCCAGAAGGTCTCCCTCGTCGTCGGTTCCGAGGAAATCGTCGGGCCCCAGATCCTCGCCGAAACCACGCACCTGCGCTTCGAGGGCTTCACCGTTCCCCCCGGCCCCGCCGTCGTCCGCCTCCGCGTCGACCGCACCGAAAGCCGCTGGTTGAACCGCGACACCACCCCGCCGTCCGTCCTGCCCTCCGCCCTCGTCGACATCCCATGAGCGCCGCCGTCGAACCCGCGTCGCCCGTCCCCGGGCCGAACCCCGCGCCCGCGCCGGCCCCGCCGGCCACCGCGGGCGCAGCCGGGCTCCGGGACGATCCCGCTGTCGAGTCGGCCCCGCCGGTGGACCTGGCCGCCTGGCTGGACGGCCTCCGAGCCTGGCTTGCGGAAATCGCGCAACCCGACGGCCCGGCACGCGACCTTCCCGACCTGCGTCTTCCCTCGCTCGAACAACTCGGGCGCCTGTTTGGCCTCGGAACCGGCGAACGGCTGGCCCTCGCCCTGCTCGTCGCCCAGGAACTCGACACCGGTTGCGCCCGGGCCCTTCAGGAACTGGGCGCACGCGTCACCGGACGTCCATGGCTCCACGCCGCGCTCCTCCGGGATCTCCTGCCCGCGGTCGTGCCCCTGGATTTGCTCGCCCCGTCCGCGCCCCTCCGCCACTGGCGCCTCCTGGAACTCGCGCCCGCGCCCGGCCCCGGCCTGACCCAGGCCGCCCAACCGTGGCGCCTCGACGAGCGCATCCTGTACTTCCTGATCGGACGCGCCGCCCCGCCCGACGCGCGCCTGCTGCCCTTCCTCCGTTCCGAGTCCCCGTCCGCCCCTCTCACCCCGTCCCAGGCCGCACTGGCCGGGCGGATCGTCGGACTCTGGGCCGGCGCCCCCCATTTCCTCGAGTTCCCGGTCATCGAACTGCGCGGCACCGACGCCGGGGCCGCCCGCGCCCTCGCGTGGCAGGCCGCGCGCGGCGCCGGGTTCGCCGTCATGGAACTCGCCGCCGTCGCGCTGCCGTCCGATCACACCGAACGCCACGAACTCGCCCGGCTCTGGCAACGCGAGGCCCTGCTCGCCCGCGCCATCCTGTTCCTCGACGCCACCGCGCTCGGCGCCGAGCCGGCCTCCGGCACGCCGGCCTCGACCCGTTGCCTGCCCGAGGCGATCCGGCACTGGATCTCCCTGAGCGCCGGCGGCCTGATCCTCGCCAGCGCCCCGCGGTTCGCGCCTCTCGACCTCGCGATTCCCGTCGAGATTCCCCCGCCGAACTTCGCCGAGAAACGCGACCTCATCGAGGCCTTCACCGAGGTCCGCGCCCGGGGTTCCGCCACCTTCGCCAGCCGCGTCGCCATGCAGTTCGAACTCGGCGCGGGCGCCCTCTTCGCCGCCTGCCGCAACGCCCTCGCCCGCGGCCCCGGCGGCCCCGGCGAGACGCCGCCCCCGTTCGAACACGCCCTCTGGCAGGCCTGCCGCGAGGAGGCCCGACCCCGCCTCGGCGCCCTCGTCCAACGTGTCGAATCCCGCGTCTCCTGGGACGACCTCGTCCTTCCCGCGCCCCAGCTCGACCTGCTCCGCGAGGCCGCCCGCCAGGTCAAGCACCGCGCCCGCGTCTACCAGGAATGGGGGTTCGCCGAGAAAGGCAGCCGCGGCCTCAACATCACCGCGCTCTTCTCCGGCCCCAGCGGCTCCGGCAAATCCCTCGCCGCCGAGGTCATCGCCAACGACCTCGACCTCGACCTCCTCCGCGTCGACCTCAGCGCCACGGTCAGCAAGTACATCGGCGAGACCGAGGCCAACCTGCGCGAGATCTTCGACGCCGCGGATGCCGGCGGCGCGGTGCTGCTCTTTGACGAATCCGACGCGCTCTTCGGACGTCGCAGCGAGGTCAAGGACAGCCACGATCGCCATGCCAACATGGAGATCTCCTACCTCCTCCAGCGCCTCGAGACCTATCGCGGACTCGCCATCCTCACCACCAACTTCCGCGAGGTCATCGACCCCGCCTTCCTCCGCCGCATCCGGTTCCTCGTCGAGTTCCCGTTCCCCGACCAGGCCACCCGCCGCCTGATCTGGCAACGCGCCTTCCCGCCCCGCACCCCGGTGCGCGACCTCGACCTCGACCGCCTGGCCCGCCTCAGCCTCGCCGGCGGCAACATCCGCAACATCGCACTCAACGCCGCCTTCCTCGCCGCCGAAACCGGCGAACCCGTCTCCATGGCCCATCTCCAGCGCGCCGCCGAGACCGAGTTCGCCAAGATCGACAAACCCACCCCCCAACTCGACCTGCGCGCCCTCCACCCCGCGCCCCGCGACACCTGTCCCCCGCCCCCATGATCGTGCCCGTCCCCACCCGTCCCCATCCCCACCGGCCCCCGGCGCCCCTCCCGGCCCCGGCCCCGGACGCAGACCCGTCCCCGGCCTCCCCCGCCGGTCCCGAACTCCATCTCCACCTCGATCACCTCGAAATCCACGGCCTCGGGCCGCTCACCCCGTCCCTCGTCGCCGCCGGCCTCCGCGACGGCCTCGCCCGCCTCCCGCGCGCCCGCCTCGCGGACCTCTCGAACCTCTCGAACCTCTCGGACCTCGCCCCCGCCGGTGCGCCGCCCGAACCCCGCGCCTCCCTTTCCACCCACCTCCCCCTCGCCGCCGCCCCGTCGTCCTACGCCGTCGGCCTCGGCCTTGCCTCCGCGGTGTTCCGGGCCCTGACCGAGCCGCCGCCCCGCTGACGCGACCCCATGAAAACCAACGCGACCCCTTTCCGGCCACGAAGCCGCGCCGCCCCTGCCCGGGGTCCCGCGCGGTCCGTCGTGTCCCCGGAAACGTCGCGCCTCGCCGGCCCGCTCCTCCAGGCCCGCCTCCTCGCCCCCGCCCGCCGCGGCACGGACCCCTTCGAGGACGAGGCCGAGGCCCTCGCCGACTGGCTCTGCGACCGCGGCTCCCTACCCGCCGACGCCCCGCCGTCCATCTCCTCCGTCCGGGACCGCGCCGGAACCTGGGGCATCGCGCCCGCCCCCGACCTCGCCGCGCGCGTCAACGCCGCCCGCGCCTCCGGCGGCACCCCGCTGGAACCGGGCCTGCGCGCCGATTTCGAAGCGGCCCTCGGCGTCGACCTCGCGCATGTCCGCGTGCATCGCGACGCGACCTCCGCCCGGTTGGCCGCCGAGGCCCGGGCCCATGCCTTCACCACCGGCGCCCATGTCTTCCTCGGCGCCGGCGCCAGCCGCGCCCCCGTCGCCGACCAACGCCACCTGCTGGCCCACGAAATCGTCCACGCCATCCAGCAGACCCAGCCCTCCCATTCTTCCCCCGCTTCCCATTCCTCCCATCACCGCGCCATCCCTGCTCCCACTCCCACCCCCCACCTCCAGCTTTCCTTCGACCACACCTCCGCCGACCTCGACCCCAAGGTCGCGATCCTCCTCGACCTTCACCTCCGCAATCGCGGCGGCAAACTGAAGGACGCCGGCGACGAACTCGCCCGGTCCGGCAGTTGGCTCGCCGATCTCCGCGCGGCCCTCGAACCCCCGGCCACCCCCTCCGGCGCGCCCGCCGATGCCAAGGCCCGTGCGAAACTCGTGACGTCCCAGCTCGCGACGGCCGAAACGCGGATCCGCTCCCACGCCTCGACGTCCAAGGACGCCGCCGTCCAACGCGAGGCCAACCAGGTCCAGAACGCCCTCGCCGGGCTCGTCGTCGATTACCTCCAGTTCAACGACGCGCCGGCCGAGGCCGCCGGGTTTCTGGTCCGGTTCCCGTATGCCCGGACCGCCCTCCACACCCTCGAGACCGCCGAAGCGCTGGCCGCCCGCGAGGACTTCGAAGCGCGCCTCGCGCCCCTGATCCAAGGCCAGTGGAAGATCGCCCGCGCCGGCGCCAAGACGGGCAGCACGTGGAAGGAGGATTGGTACGAGGACATCGCCGCCGTCTTCGACGAGTTCCTCGCCCTGCCCCCGTTGCCCGAGCATCGCGAGAAACGCCAGGCCCTCGCCGCCCGCCTGAACCAACCCCTCGGCCTCGCGGTTCCGCCCGCGCGAAGACTGAGCGCCAGCGCCTTCGGGGCTTTGGACGCCTCCCTTGAACCCAGGGACAGCCTCCTCGTCGCCCTCGCCACCCACGGCCTCACGCTCACCCGGACCCTGGCGGGCGCGTTCCTCGGCAGCATCCTGAAGGGGGAGACGGACTCGAGCGGCAAAGGCCCCTTCCACCTCTGGGACGACGCCGTCGCCAAGGTCGGCCACTTCGCCCGGGTGCTCGGCGCCACCCAAAGCTCCTCCCAACTCCTCGCCGCCAAGCAGGCGTCCGACCCGTCCCTCCAACCCGTCGACCAACGGGACTACGCGCTGGCCGGCCGCGCCATGCTCGCCGCCGAGAAATCCAACCTCCCCGGCAAGGCCTCCCTCGCCGACGCCCTCCGCCTGGCCGTCCAACCGCACCTCGACTTCTGGCAGCGCATCGGGGAACTCGGCGGTTCCGAGTTCGACCCCGCCCGCCATCCCGAGCTGGCCCAACGCCTCGCCGATTCCGGACACGCCTCGCTCGGCCCGTACTTCTTCTCCGCGCACGCCCACCAGATGGCCAGGGCCGTCGCCAACACCATCCCCGACCTCCGCGACCATCTCGCCGACTACTTCAAGGACGGCGTCGCCCCCGTGCAGGACGCGGACCCGTCCACGCGACATCCGGGTGCCGTCTTCGCCCACCACCGCGATGCCGCGGAATTCCTGCGGGCCGATCTCGGGTTCCTGCTCGAACCCATCGTCCGCGCCCTCGCCCTGGCCCGCGCCGCCAACGACGCCGAACTCGTCGATGCCCTCGGTTGGTTCGGCGTCCAACTGGCCGCCGGCCAGAACCTGCTCGGAGGCATCCCGGCGAACCCCTCGACCGGCAGCGAGCCCGCCGTCCTGATCGCGCACATCGAGGGCTACGGCAGGGTCGCCCAGCTCTTCGGCCACCTCGCCCGCGCCGCGCTCGGGCGGTCCCCCGACGATCCCGCGACCGCGACCGCGACCACGAGCGGCTCCGCGACCCCGACCCCGGTTCCCCAGCAGAAGACCTGGCAGGACATCGAAGCCCTCTGCATCCAGGCCGAGCAACTGGAGTTCGTCCGCACCAGTCTGCTCGTCGTCACCCGTCCCCTGGAACCGTCCTCCGACAGCAAGCCCGACCGCCTGGCGAAGGATGCCGGCGGCGGGGTGATCCAGGGCCTCGAACCCTTCACGGGCCGCGAGCTCTCGCTGTTCTACCAGGCCGACTACCAACGCCGGCTCGCCGATCAACTCGCCGAACTCTCCGACGCCGCCGAGGCCGCCGCCGAACCGCGCACCACCGAGGACCTCTGGCTCGTCGGAAAGGCCGTCGCGTCGGTCAAGGAGGCTACCGGTCCCGATGCCCTGCCGAAACGTTACGAGTCGCCCGACGCCTACTGGGTCCGTTATCCGGGCGATCCCTTGGGAACCCTCGGCGTTCTGTTTCGGGCCAGCACCCCGTTCCTCGAATGGGAACGCGGCTGGAGCGAGCAGTACGACGACGACCCGCGCCGGAAGAACCTCGCGCTCCGCGACTCCGCCGAGCTGCGCCCCGAACTCAACGTCTGGGATCTCCCCATGCCCGGCGGACTCGTGGAACAACTCCACTCCCTGCCCGTCCTCCGGGGCATCGTCGCCATGGGCCCCGCGGAATTCGAACCCCACGCCGCCGCCCTGCGCCTCCCCCCCGCATCCGCCCCCGCGGCGCCCTCGACCGCGCCGTCGATCTCCCCGCCCGACTCCGCGCCGCTGGATGCCGCGCTCCTCGCCGAATTCCTCCGCGTCGCCACCGCCATCGGCGAGCAGTTGCCCCCCGAGACGCTCGCCGATCCCTGGGCCTGGTACCTCGCCCTGCGCGAACGCCTCGACCACATCCGGCCCGGCGCCGCCGGCGGCATCCTGGGCCAGGAATCCCTCCGCGCCTTCGCCGCCGACGGCGCGGCTTCGGACCTCCGCGCCCAGCGCGCCCGCGCCATGGCCCGCACCCACCAGGAAATGCGCCGCGCCACCACCCTCGACCGCGGCGTGATCCGTCGGAAGAACCAGGAACTGCTCGAGGGCGCCATCGACGAGCACATCGCGCAGATGGGGAACATCGGGGAGGCCTTTGACAACATCGCCGCCTTCCACGGCGCCGTCTCCCCGCGCACCGAGCGCGAGCAAACCCTCCAGACCGCCGCCCTCGTCCTCGAACTCCTGCCCCTGCTGCTCGAGATCTTCGGCGAGGACGATCCCATCGGCAGCTACAAGGACGACGCGTACTACTTCCTCTCGCTCGCCCGCAATTCCCTCGACGAACTCCTGGCCCGGCGCCCCGCCGACGAACCCGATCCCGCCACGTCACCCGGAGACTCCTCGCTCGAAAAGCATTCCGAGGGAATCCAGTGGACCTACGAGTACGAGCGCATCGCGCACGCGGACGCCCGCAACACGCGCGACGCCGACATCGCGGCCCTGCTCGACAAACTCACCGCCCAGCTGGCCCCGCTCCAATGGGAGCTCTCCATCTCGGCGGACGCATCCAAGGGCTTTCTCTACAGCCACCTCGGCGATGCCAACTGGGCCGTGCCCACCGTCCCCGTCATCGAGGAACGCAACAAACAACACGCCGCGGACGACGAGGATCCCGAACCCGATTTCATCGATTTCGGCGGCTTCCAGGTCCGGATCCTCCAAATCCTCGAGTCCTTCACTTTCCTCCCCGGCATCGGCGACCGCGAACGCGCCTCGAACCCGAAAGCCAGGGGCGGTGCCCGATACGTTCCCGCCCAACTCTTCGTCGGCCAGGCCTTCTCCAGCCGTTCCGAATTCCAGGGCTCCAGCCTCGCCCCCCGCGGCACCGAGAACCCCGTCAAGGATCCGCCCGCCACCTTGGACGGCCCCGACGTTCCCCTCGTGCGCGTCCAGGTCAACCAGGGTGGCCAACCCATCTCCGAGCCGTTCGACATCATGGCCAGCGACTTCGGCACCACGACGTCCGGCCTCGACTGGCTCGCGCACCTCGTCCACGGGCGCGCTCTCCAGCTCAACTTCGAACAGCTCGGCAAGGCCGTCGATGCCTACGGCCAGTTGCTCCTCTTCGCCGCCTCGTTCCATCCCGTCGGGGCCGCCGTCATCACCGCCGCCGAAATCGGCCTCCTCGTCACCGACACCCAGCTGAAGGAACAACTCAAGGCGCTCGCCGACGACCCCCGCGAAACCCTCGAGCGATTCGCCACCGAATTCACCCGCGTCTTCGAGCCCGACGCCCTCTTCGATCTCGCCCTCAACGGCAACTTCGAGGCCCCCGCCTTCGCCCGACACACCGCCGGCAAGGCCGGCCGCAAGGCGTTCGGCGGCAAAACCGTCGCCCGCATCCTCGCCCGTGTCCGTCGCATCGCCGGTGCCGTCGCCCTCCGCCTCGACGCCTTCCAGGAAGCCGCCCAACGCCCCATCCGCGCCGCCCAGGGCGAACTCGCCGAACACCCCCGCCTCGCTGCCGTCACCCATTGGGCCGGCGAGAAAATCGAGGCCTCCACCGACCTCGAGGGACTCATCCTCCGGCATCCCGTCGCCGGCCCCGTCTACGAAAGCTACGTCCGCTACCGACGCCTCAAGGACGCCGGAGCCGATGGCCAGGCCTTCTCGTCCCTCGCCGAACCCGTCGGCCAGCTCGCCACCGGCATTCACGAGGGACTCGAAGCCATGAAGAAGGTGGAACTCCCCGCCACCCTCATCCCCCTCCCCCTCGCCCTCGATGCCCTCGTCGAACTGCTCCTGCTCGCCGCCAAACGCGGCAAGGGCCGCCTGCGCATCGCCGCCGCCCTCGCCGATGCCCTGAAAAAAGGCGCCGACGCCTCCGGAATCTCCAAGTATCTCTACGCCCATTTCTCCGAGTGGATCCAGGAGGTCGGTGCCGACCCCAACCAGCTCTGGCAAAAAACCATCCTCCCGCCCCTCCAGGACCAGCTGGCCGCCACCGTCGGCGACGCGGCCGAACGCCTCGAATCCGTCGTCCGGCGCACGCCCCTGCTCGGCGATTACCTCGGCGAAGGCCGCTACGCCGCCGACGCCCGTCGCCAGGGGCAACGCGTCGAGATGCCCGCCACCGACGGCGCCGGCAGCACCGTCACCGCCTCCGAGGATCACGACGGCGTCTTCGATCATCCCATCCTCGCCGAGTGGGCCCCCGAAACCCCCGCCGAGGACGCCACCTCCGTCCCGTCCTACGCCACCATCTCCAAAATGCCCGACGTCTTCTTCGATCACCTGAAGAAGAAACCCAATCCCGCGGACGGCGCCGCCGTGCCGGATGCCGGCGGCGCCTCGCAAAACGCCCAGCCGCCCGAGGCCAGCCCCAACCCCGATCCCACCGCTCCCGACCCTGCCGATTCCGACGCCGGCCTTCCCCGCCCCTCCACCCTCTCCTCCCGCGGCGACCCGCTCCCGCGCGACCTGCGCTCTTCCGCCCAGTCCCGCTTCGGTCACGACTTCTCCCACGTCCGCCTCCACCGGGGCTCCGCCGCCGACACGCTCACCTCCCAGGCCGGCGCCCGCGCGCTCACCTCCGGCAGCCATATTTTCCTCGGACGCGGCCTCGATCCCGCCTCCGGCACCGGCTCGCGCGTCCTGCAACACGAGCTCGCCCACGTCCTCCAGAAACAGGGCCCCCGGCCCCTCGGCCAGCCCCATCCCGCCCGCCCCTCCCTCGGTGCCCCCCACGGCGGCCTGCGCTGGTCCCCGTCCGAGGAACGCGCCGCCGACCACATGGCCGGCCGCGCCGGAAGCCGGTCCGCCGGACGCGCCGTTCCCGTTCCCGTCCTCGGCGCGCATCGCTCCGGGTTCTCGCCCTCGATCAAGGGCGAGCTCATCGGCGAGTTCCTCGAACGGATCAGTTCGCCCGGCACCGGGGCCTCGCTCGCCAAGCGCGCCGAACAGGCCCACGCCCGCGCCGCCGTCGCCAACCTCGAGGACCACGTCGGCGCCGCCGCGTCCCACCTCTGGGGCCTGCTCGCCCAAAGCCTCCGCAACGCCAAGGTCTCCGCCGACGCCCCGTTCGACACCTCCAAGGCCCTGATCCTCGCCCATCTCGACGACCGCCTCGCCACCCTCCGCGAGTCCGGCACCCCCACCCAGGCCCAGGCCCAGACCCAGGCCTCCATCCCCGCCGTCAGCAAGGTCATCGATCACCTCGCCGCCGGGCGCCAGATCGACGATCCAAGCGCCCCCAGGAAATCCACCCCCGGCAAGGCCACCCCCAAACCCCAGATCCTCGACGCCAAGGGATTCCTGGTCGACCTGGGCCTCTACCTCGCCGCCCGCTCCGGCGTCGTCCTCGACTTCGACCCGCCCCGGAACATCAACGGCACGCTCAAGAACAACGCGTCCGCCCAGGTCGCCGTCGACATCCGCATCCGCCATCTCGAACTCCACTTCGTCAACAGCCGGTCCGACAACGGACGCGCGATCTGGACCAAGGCCATCCAGAACTCCTGGCCCACCGCCAAGAACGTCGACCGCCACTGGGACGTCATCCAGCGCACCCTCACCCGCCGCTTCGGCGCCCCGCCCCCCGCCGTCGCGAACTCGTCCACCCCCGGCGCCGCCCCCCCCTCCAAGGAGGACCGCCTCGCCTCCGGCGGATTCCAACCCATCTGGGATGCCGGCGCCTCGGAACTCCGCTTCAACAAGACCTTCATCCAGGACATCGAGGTCGAGCTCAACCCGCCCCACGTCGGCCCCGACCTCATGGCCCCCTGGCCCATCTACGTCGGTCGCGACCGCGCCAAAAAATACGGGGCCGACTCCGTCAACCAGGCCACCGCGGACCTGCGCCAGGACAAGCATTTCAAGGGCACCACGCCCGACCGCACCGCCCGCATCGGCCTCCACCTCGCCACCCACGGCGATTTCACGAACGGCGACTACGATCTCAAGAACAACGACCGCGAATCCCATCACGTCGTCCAGTACCTGCTCCCCGAGTATTTCTCCAACGCGAAGGATTCCTTCAAACCCTTCCCCGATCTCCCCTCCAAGAAATACCCCGGCGTCGTCGCCAAGGGCACCGGCGTGCAGCAGATCGGCACCAAGGCCGACGGCTCGGGCGAGCCCATCGAGATCGCGGACACCGAAGGCCCCGGGCGCGGCAATCCCATGCCCGCCATCCTGCTCTCCGCCCGGGCCCATCAGAACTCCGGCCTCCACGTCACCCCGCAGCCCGACGACAAAGGCAGTGCCTCCCAAGGCCTCGCCATCCATCTCAAGTTCGAGGAGTTCCTGCACCAGGAGGTCAAGAAGGTCGCCCCCGCCACCCCCACCCCCGCCGCCGCCCTCGCCTACGTCCAGGCCCGCCCCACCGAGGATGCCGCCGCCCAGAAGGTCCATGCCGCCGTCCAACGCACCGCCGGCTGGCTCTGGAACGTCGAGATGAAGAACGCCCTGCTCAAAACCATGCCCGACGTCGAGGCCAGCTATTACCTCGGCCAGTTCAACCTCGCCCCGGGCACCGGCGCCGGCACGACGGGGTCCGGCGGCAAATCCCCCCTTCTCGCCCAGCTCCACGGCGGCACCGAACCCGATCACGCCACCATCCAGTCCGCCCTCGCCACCCGCGCCCAGGAAGCCGCCACCTGGGTCATCGACCAACTCACGAGCACCAAAGGTTGGAAATTCCCCGCCTGACCCCGACCGTCCACCCCCACGCCCCCCTTCCATGGCCCTCTCTCGCTCTCCCAAACTCGTCAAGGCCGGCCTTGTCGTCCTCGACCCCGAGACTGCCCGCACCGTTCGCGTCATCGCCTTCCAGTTCAATCCCGAGTCCCTGTCCCGATCCTACGAAATCAAGGGCGTCGGCGAAGGCAGCCGCTCCGAACCCCTCCGCCTCCTCGGTCCCCCCGTCGAATCCTTCACCCTCGACATCTTCCTCGACGCCTCCGATCCCCTCGAGCATCCCGCCGAGAATCCCGACATCGTGGAGTCCGGCCTCCATGGACCGCTCGCCGTTCTCGAAACGCTCATCTACCCCGACAGCACCGCGCTCGAAGCCAACCGCCAGATGGCGCAGGCCGGCGAACTCGAGATCCTGCCCATGGAAAAATTCCTGACGCTCTTTGTCTGGGGCCAGCGCCGCGTCCTGCCCGTCCGCATCACCCAGATGAGCATCAACGAGGAGGAGTTCGACCCCGACCTCAACCCCCTCCGCGCCCATGTCAGCCTCGGCCTCCGCGTGCTCAGCGTCGACGACCTCGGCTTCGACCACCGCGGCGGCAGCCTTTACCTCCGCCACCAGCAGGCCAAGGAAAGCCTCGCCGCCCGCGTCCGCGGCGCCAGCCTCTCCGACCTCGGCAACATCTCCCTCGGCTGATCCCCGCCGCATCCCCCGCCATGAACAACCCCATCGAAGCCCTCATCCAGCAGAACGCGGCCGGCCAACGCTTCGCTGCCACCAGCCGCTATCACGGCCTGCCCACCCTCTCCCTCGCCCAACCCGACGGACACGCCATTACCTACGTGACCCGGCGCTTCATCGACCCCTCCGCCTCCGCGTCCGGCGCCGAGAACATGCACGTCGTCACCCGCGGCGAACGCCCCGATCACCTCGCCCATGCCTACCTCGGCGACCCCGAACAATACTGGAAACTCTGCGACCTCAACGAAACCCTCGTCCCCGGCGACCTCACCGCCGAACCCGGCGCCACCGTCCTGATCCCCGGCGCCGGCGGCGGACTCCCCGGCTTCTCCGGCCTGTTCCATGTCTAGTTTCGTCAAACTGTCCCTCTACATCGGCGCCGGGGTGCCCGTCCCCGTGCCCGCCGACGTCATCGACGCCGTCGAATCCGTCAGCGTCAAATCCGCCACGTCCTCCGCGAGCGGCTTCCAGCTCACGTTCAAGCTCCCCAAGCGTTCCCCCCTCCACACCCTCTTCCTCCTGTCCGGCGGCTCCCCCATCCCCCTCGTCCGCGTCATCATCGCCGTCACCGTGCTCGGCTCCACCACGGTCCTCATGGACGGCGTCATGACCGACCACCGCGTCGCCCCCGCCAACGAACCCGGCATGTCCACCCTCACCGTCTCCGGCGAGGACCTCTCCGCGGCGATGAAGTACATCGATTGGACCGGCAAGATCGCCTACCCCGCCATGCCCGCCGAGGTCCGCGTCCTGGCCTCCATCGCCAAGTACGCCGCCCTCGGCATGGTGCCCATGGTCATCCCCCAGCTCTTTCCCGAGACCCAGCTCCCCACCGAGAAGATCCCCACCCACCAGGGCACCGACTTCGACTACGTCACCCAACTCGCCCGCGAAGCTGGCTATGTGTTCTACGTCGATCCCGGCCCCGCCATCGGCATGAGCACCGCCTATTGGGGACCCGAAATGCGCCTCGGCATCCCCCAGGCCCCCCTCAACGTCGATTTCGACGCCCATACCAACGTCGAATCCCTTTCCTTCGATTACAACGCCGACTCCGCCGCCCTCCCGGTCATCTACATCCAGGAGGAGAATTCCAAGGTCAACATCCCCATCCCCATCCCCGACATCTCCGTCCTCAAACCGCCCCTCGGCGCCATCCCGCCCATCCCCAAGCGCCTCACCCGCCTCTGCCAGGGCACCGGCAAGTTCGGCCCCGTCCGCGCCGTCCTCATGGGCCTCGGCGAGGCCTCCCGCACCCAGGACGCCGTCCAGGGCACCGGCTCCCTCGACGTCCGCCGCTACGGTCGCGTCCTCAAGTCCCGCGGCCTCGTCTGGGTCCGCGGCGCCGGCGCGGCCTTCGACGGACTCCATTACGTCGACTCCGTCACCCACGACCTGCGCCGGGGCGAGTACAAGCAAAGCTTTGTCCTCAAACGCGACGGACTCCTCTCCACCCTCCCCGCGGCCACCTTCCCATGAACACCCGCCCAACCACCGCGGAATCCCGCTGCGCCGCCTCGCCTGCCGAGTCGGGCCCGTCCGGTCCCCGCCGTTTCTACGGCAAATACCGGGGCACCGTGCTCAACAACGTCGATCCCATGCAGAAGGGCCGCATCCAGGTGCAGGTGCCCGACGTCACCGAACTGCTTCCCACGACCTACGCGATGCCGTGCGTGCCGGTCGGCGGTTTGGCCCAGGGATTCCTGGCCATCCCCCCGATCCAGGCCGGCGTCTGGGTCGAGTTCGAACAGGGCGATCCCGATTACCCGATCTGGACCGGTTGTTACTGGGGCAACACCGGGGAACTCCCGCCGCTCGCGAAGATGATCCCGCCCGGCGTCGGCGGCCTGGCCTATCACACCCTGACCCAGACCGGGCTCGTCATCTCCGACCTGCCCGCGGGCGGCATCCTGCTCAAGGCGGGCCTCGCCACGATCACGATCAACGAAAGCGGCATCGTCATTCAAAACGGCAAGGGCGCCTCCATTGCCCTCACCGCCAACCAGGTCATCGTCAACGCCGGCGCCCTCGTCGTGCAGTGACCCCGTTGCCATGCCCGGATTCCTCGTCCAAACCACCGCCAGCGGCACGTGCAGTCACGGCGGCCAGCTCGTCGTCAAAGGCACCGGCGTCCGCGTCCTCCTGAGCGGCCTGCCCGCCGCCAAGGCCTCCGACATCCATCCCGTCGTCGCCTGCCCGCTCAACGTCTCCGGCAAACCCCAGCCCTGCGTCACCGCCTCCCTCTTCACGCCCGCCACCCGCGTGTTCGTCGAGGGTCAACCCGCCGTCCTCGCCACCAGCATCGGCCTCGGCAAAAGCGCCGAACAAGCCCCCCAGGGCCCCGTCTCCATCATCTCCACCCAACCCCGGGTCTCCGGAATGTAACCATGGCCGAACAAGCCAACCGCCACTTCCCCACCGTCGGCGCCGTCGAGTTCCCCTTCCGCGTCGGCTGGGACGGACGCGCCGCCCGCGCCACCCACGAGGACCACGTCCGGCACCTGGTCGAGCAGGTCCTCTTCACCGCCCCCGGCGAGCGCGTCAACCGGCCCTCGCTCGGCAGCGGCCTGCACCAGCTCGTGTTCAGCCCCAACAGCGCCCTGCTCGCCGAAACCACGCGCGTCACCGCCGAGGCCGCCCTCCAGCAGTGGCTCGGCCATCTCATCGAGGTCACCGCCCTCCAGGTCACCGCCGAGGACAACGTCCTCCGCATCGACATCAGCTACCTGCTCCGCCGCACCCGCGAACGCACCACCGCCCACTTCGAACGCGCGTTCTGACCCCGCCCCCTCCCATGCCCTCCGCCTCCTCCCCTTTCCACTGCGGCAACGAGAACCGGCGCGCCCTCGTCCGCACCGCCACCAACCCCCTCGGCGACCCGCTCCTCAACGGCATCGACTTCCTCGAAATCGCCTCCCCCGATCAACGCACCCTCCGCGTCCGGTTTCTCCACCCACTCCCCGGCCAACCCGGCGGCGTCCCCGATCCCGCCCCCGCCCTGACCCCCGACCAGATCGTCATCGAAGGCGGCGTCCGCCTCACCCGCATCCAGGTCCTCGCCCTTGCCCTCGCCCCCGCCGCCGCCGACCTCGTCGTCACCGTCGATGCCGCCGGCGATTTCTCCCCCTACACCCTCCGCCTCCGCCGCGGCCCGACCGACGACCGGCCCCCGCTTGGCTTCGACCCGCGCCTGGCCGCCGTCGCCTTCTCCTTCAAGGCCTCCTGCCCCTCCGACTTCGACTGCCGCCCGGCCTGCACCGCCGAACCGCCCGTCCCCGAACCGCCCCGCATCGATTACCAGGCCCGCGACTACGCCAGCTACCGGCGCCTCCTCCTCGACCGTTTCCGCATCCTCCAACCCGATTGGTCCGAAACCTCCCCTGCCGACTTCCCGGTCGCCGTCATCGAGCTGCTCTCCTACATCGGCGATCACCTCCATTACCGCCTCGATGCCGCCGCCACCGAGCAATACCTCGGCCTCGCCCGCCATCGCCCCTCCGTCCGACGCCACGCGCGTCTCCTCGATTACCGCGTCCACGAGGGCTGCAATGCCCGCGCCTGGATCCAGTTCGACGTCGAACCCGGCTCCGGCGCCGACGGCGCGATCCTTCCCGTCGGCACCCGCGTCGTCGCCGGCAGCGCCGAACAGCGCCAGCTCGCCGCCGCCGGCGAACTCGAACGCCTCGACCTCCGCGCCGCGGTCGTCTTCGAGACGATGCTTCCCCTCCTCCTCCGTCCGCAGCACAACGCCTTCCGCTTCCATACCTGGTCCGACGACGATTGCACCCTCTGCGCCGGCGCCACCGCCGCCACCCTCGTCCGCCCCGCCGGCGCCACGCTCGCCCCCGGCGACGTGCTCGTCCTCGAGGAGGCCCGCGACCCCGATGCCGGACCCGACACCCTCCTCGAAGGCCGCCTCGAACAACGCCACGCCGTCCGCCTCACCCGCGTCGAGTCCACCCTCGATCCCCTCGACGACACGCCGCTGTACGAGGTCGAGTGGTCCTCCGACGACGCCCCGCCCTTCGCCTTCGTGCTCTCGCGCCGGATCGGCGGCGTGCTCGTCCCCGACATCACCCTCGCCCGCGGCAACGTCGCCCTCGCCGATCACGGCCTGACCTTCGCCGGCCCCGGCGAACTCGAACCCGCCCAGGTCCCCGCCGGCACCGCATCGTACCGGCCCCGGCTCCAACGCGCCGATCTCACCGCGCGCCAGCCGCTCCCCGTCGCCGACACGCAGGCCCAGACCCAGGCCATTCCCTCCGCCCGCGCCCTCCTCGCCCAGACGCCCGCCCTGGCCCGGCCCGAACTCACCCTCGAAAGCGAGGGCGAAGCCTGGAACGCCCTGCCCGATCTCCTCGGCAGCGACGAGAACGCCGCCGGGTTCGTCGTCGAAACGGACAACCGGCGCCGGTCGTTCCTGCGCTTCGGCGACGGCGAACACGGCCGCCGGCCCTCCGTCGGCCAAGTCTTCTCCGCCCGCCTTCGCGCGGGCAACGGCACCGCCGGCAACGTCGGTCCCGAGAGCCTCCAAACCGTCGTGTTCCCCGACGGCGGCATCCGCCGCGCCCGCAACCCCCTTCCCGCCGTCGGCGGCACCGACCCCGAACCGCTCGCCGAGGTCAAACAGTTCGCGCCCGTCGCCTTTCGCACCCAGAAACGCGCCGTCACCGCCGAGGACTACGCCGCCGTCGCCGCCCTCCATCCCGGCGTCCAGCGCGCCCACGCCGTCTTCCGGCACCTCGCCAGCTGGTACACCGTCTTCGTCGCCGTCGACCGCCTCGGCGGCCTGCCCCTCGACGATGAGTTCCGTGCCGGTCTCCGCCGCCATCTCGAGACCCATCGCCTCGCCGGCTACGACCTCGAAATCGTCGATCCCATCCACGTCGCCCTCGACGTCCAACTCGCCGTCTGCCTCGCCCGCGGCGCGAACCGCACCGAAACCGTCCGTCAACTCGCCGAACGCCTGGGCTCCGGGCCCCGCGGACTGTTCCACCCCGACCGCCTCACCTTCGCCCAGTGCATCCAGCTGAGCCGCCTCGTCGCCACCGCCATGGCCGTCCCCGGCGTCGCCAGCGCCCGCGTCACCCGCTTCCAGCGCTTCGCCCGTTCCCCCGCCGGTGAACTCGACGCCGGCTTCATCCAGGCCGCGCCCCGCGAAATCCTGCGCCTCGACAACGACCCCTCGTTCCCCGAGCACGGGCGCCTCGAATTCGTCTTCCCGGGAGAAACCAACCCATGAGCGATCCCACCCGGCTCCCGTCCTGTTGCGACGACTGCTCCGCACCCGCGGGCCGCCTCGACCTGCCCGAGTCCCCCGTCGGCACGAACAACATCCCGGGCCGCACCCGGCTCCGCTATCGCGTGGGCGTCCACGGCACGTTCAAGGAGTCCATGCTCGACGCCGCGGCGCGTTCCGAGGGACTCCGCGCCCATACCGCGCGCGGCGACGAGAGCGCCGCCGTGGCCCTGCTCGACACCTGCGCCGTCATGCTCGACGTCGTGACCTTCTACGCCGAGGTCCAGGCCAACGAAGGTTACCTCCCCACCGCCGTCGAACGCCGCTCCGTCCTCGAGCTGGCCCGCAGCATCGGTTACGAACTCAAACCCGGCGTCGCCGCCTCCACCACGCTCGCCTTCGAGGTCCAGACCGCCCCCGGCCTGCCCGACACGGTGGAGGTCCCCGCCGGCACCCAGGTCCAAAGCCTCCCCGTCGGCCAGGAACTGCCCCAGACCTTCGAAACCCTTGCCCCCGTCGTCGCGCGTCCCGGTTGGAACAAATTCACCCCCAAACTCACCCGCCCCCAGATCTGGGAGGCCGGCAAGACCGTCGTCACCCTCCGCGGAACCGGACTCGGCCTGCGCGTGTCCTCTCGGCTCGTCCTCCAGTTTGCCCCCCTCGGCGGCACCTACCAGGTCGCCACCATCGCCAACCTCGCCGAGGACTACGATCGCAAGGTCACCCTCGTCTCCCTCGCCCAACCCCTTGCCGCCGCCCCCGGCCCCCTCCCTGCCGGCTTCCCCAAAGTCGTCGCCTTCGCCGCCAAAGCCGCCGTGTTCGGCGCCGCCGCCCCCGACTGGAAATCCCTCCCCGCCGCCTCCAAGCGCGAGATCCTCGGCCTCGACGAAGACGCCGATATCCCCCCCGGGGAACGCCTCGAATGGCCCGGGTTCAACATCCATCTCCCCGGCAGTTTCGCCTCCCGCTTCACCAGCCCCGACGCCGTCGCCGTCCTCCGGTCCGCCCCACCCTCCACCGCCGAGTCCATCGCCCAACGCGTCCGCGACGACGTCGCCCGCTACGTCGACACCGTCGATGCCGCGTTCCGCACCCAGGTGTCCACCGCCGGCTTCTCCGCCGCCGGCACCGGCGTCCGCGGCCTCGACCTCGTCGGCGGTTCCCTCCGCACCACCGCCCAGGCCCTCCAGGCCATCCTCGGCACCGTCGCCGGCGAGGTCGCCGCGGGCCCGATTGCCGCCGCCACCCAGCTCGCCGGCGTCCTCGAGACGCTCGGTCAGGGCCTCCAACAACTCCTCACCCTCCGCGTCGATCTCACCAACCAGGTCGACACCTCGCTCCTTCGCTTCGTCCAAGGCATCCGCGGCCTCGTCGATTCCCTCCGCGGCATGACCGTCTCCGCCGGCCGGATCACCGCCTTCAACCCTTCCTCCACCGGCAATCCCTCCTCCTTCGTCACCCAGGCCCGCGATCTCCTCCTCGCCTTCCAACGCGGCCACCCCATCGCCCTCCTCAACCGCGTCGCCGGCGAAATCCAACGCCTCCTGACCTCCACCGACCTCTCCGCCCGCGCCCGCGCCACCGCCGACGCCTTCCTCGCCAGCCTCGGCGAATTCCGCCAACTCGCCCTCGGCACCCTCCGCATCGGCCTCGCCCGCCAGGCCCAGGCCATCGTCGACACCGCCCTCCAGACCGCCCTCGCCACCCCCAAACCCGCCCAATTCCGCACCCGCCGCGGCTTCCTCACCTTCGTCGCCGCCTCCCTCTCCAAGGTCGTCGCCTACCCCGCCACCTTCGGCCCCGGCGCCAATCTCGTCGCGGGCATCGGCGATTTCCTCTCCCGCACCCCCGATCCCGAGACCGTCGACCGCCACCTCGACCCCGATCTCTACGAGGACTTCGATCCCGACGCCTTCGCCAGCGACGACGGCCTCGCCGTCTCCGACGCCGAGATCGCCCTCGCCGCCTTCGCCATCGGCGGCGACCCGCGCATCGCCCTCTCCTTCGCCGCCCTCGCCGGTCTCATGCAGACCGAGAACCTCGCCCAAAACCTCTCCGACTCCGGCCTCCTCCCCGTCTCCCTGCCCGGCGACGGCACGACCGCCTCCTCCGCCGTCCAACAAACCAGCCTCGAACTCCAGAACACGATTCTCCAGGCCCTCCGCGCCCCCGCCCCCGTCGAACGCGTCGCCACCCTCCCCGCCAACGCCGTCCAGGATTTCACCCTCTACGGCACCCGCACCAACACGCTCTCCCTCGACCAGGAATACCCGGACGTCCTCCCCGGTTCCCTCGCCTACCTCGACGATCCCGTCGGCACCGCCCTCCTCCCCGTCGCCGGCGTCGAAACGGTCTCCCGCTCGAGCTTCGCGCTCTCCGGCAAATCCACCGTCCTCCAGGCCGACGCCACCACCCTCGCCCCGTTCCGCGAGGCCGTCCGCACCCTCGCCGTCCTCGCCGGCAGCCGCGAACTCCCCCTCGCCGAGGAACTCGATCCCACCCCCCTCCAGGGCGACGCCTTCCTCGTCCCCGATTCCATACCCGAACTCGCCCCGGGCCACCGACTCGCCCTCGAAAGCCTCGACCCCGCCACCGGCGCCCCCGTCGCCGAACTCCTCGAAATCCACGCCGTCGCGCCCGTCCCCGAACAGGCCGCCCGCCGGATCGTCCTCGCCCAACCCCTGTCCCTCGCCCATGCACGCGCCTCCGTCGTGCTCCGCGCCAATCTCGCTGACGCGACCCACGGCGCCGCCCGCTCCCGGATCCTTGGCCATGGCGATGCCCGCCTCCGCTTCCCCGCCTTCGCCCTGCCTCAATCCCCCCTCACCCACGTCTCCTCACCCACCGCCCCCGGCGGCGCCGACAGCACCCTCCTCGTCCGCGTCGACGGCGTTGCCTGGGAACGCGTCGACTCGTTCTACGGACGCGGATCCAAGGACGAGGTCTACACGCTCCGACTCGAGGACGACGGCACCTCCGTCGTGCGCTTCGGCGATGGCCGCACCGGCAGTCGCCTGCCCACCGGTCTCAACAACGTCACCGCCACCTTCCGCGTCGGTCTCGGCACCCCCGGCAATCTCCCCGCCGGACGCCTCTCCAACCTCGCCTCCCGACCCCTCGGCCTCACCGGCGTCGCCCAACCGTTCCCCGGCACCGGCGGCGAGGACCCCGAGCACCTCGACGACGCCCGGATCAACGCCCCCCTCGCCGTCCGCACCTTGGACCGCCTCGTCTCGCTCTCGGATTACGCCGACTACGCCCGCGCCTTCGCCGGCATCGCCAAGGCCCGCAGCGCCTGGGCCTGGTTCGGCCAGGACCAAGGCATCCTCCTCACCGTGGCCGGCCCTGACGGCGCCCCCGTCGGTCCGAACGACGCCACCTTCATCAACCTGCTCGCGTCCATCGAACGCCATCGCGACCGCGGCGTCCCCTTCCAGGTCGTTTCCTACCTCGCCCGTCCCTTCGCCATCGCCGCCCGACTCCGCATCGACGAGCGCGTCGAAACCGAACCCATCCTCGCCGCCGCCCGCGCCCGCCTCCTCGACGCCCTGTCCTTCGCCCGACGCGAACTCGGCCAGGCCGTCACCTCGAGCGACATCGTCGCCCTCCTCCACGCCCTGCCCGAAATCCAGGGCGTCGATCTCGACGCCTTCCATTTCGTCGGCGCCGCCCCGACCGTCGAAGCCCGCCTTGTCGCCCGCGCCGGTTCGGTCCTTCCCTCCGGCCAGATCCTTCCCGCCGAATTGCTGGCCGTGGACCCGGACGCCCTGAGCCTCGAAACCCTCGGCGCCCCGTCATGAACCCTTCGCCGCAACCCCACCATGCCGTTGTAGGCCGCGTGCCCTCACGCGGCGCCGTGCAGCGGACCCACGCCGGGTCGGGGGACCCGGCCTACAGCATGGCCCATTCCGCCGTTGTAGGCCGCGTGCCCCCACGCGACGCCATGCAGTCGCGGAGCGACGACCGACGGTTGCCGGGGCCTTCAGGCCCCGGTCTCGCCCCCTCTTCTTCACCGCGTCGCGGAGCGACGACCGACCAACGCCCATGGCGACCGCATCACGCCGGGTCGGGGGCCCCGGCCTACAGCATGGCCCATTCCGCCGTTGTAGGCCGCCTGCCCCCACGCGGCGCCCTGCGGTCGCGGAGCGACGACCGATGGTTGCCGGGGCCTTCAGGCCCCGGTCTCGCCCCCTCTTTTTCACCGCGTCGCGGAGCGACGCCCGACCACCGCCCATGGGGACCGCGTCACGCCGGGTCAGGGGACCCGGCCTACAGCATTGCCCACGCCGCCCCTGTAGGCCGCGTGCCCTCACGCGGCGCCGTGCCGTCCGCCCGCGTGCGGGTCCGCCTCCAGCCATAATCATAAACCAGGATCGCCATCACCATGCCTTGGACCGCCGACCATCTCCTGGAACACCTCCCGCAGCTCTACCGCCAGCGGGACGAGGAAATCGCGCTCGCCCTCGGCCAGCGGGAGGGACCGCTCCGGGCCCTCGCCGCCGCCATGGCCGCCGAGATCGGGCGCGTCGAAGGCCAGCTCGACCAACTCCACGACAACGCCTTCGTCGAAACCTGCGAGGCCTGGGTCCTGCCCTACCTCGCCCAACTCCTCGGCATCGACGAACTCCCCGCCACCGCCGGCTCCGTCTTCACCCCGCGCGCCTTCGTCGCCAACACCCTCGACTACCGCCGTCGCAAGGGCACCCCCGCCATGCTCGAACAGCTGGCCCGCGACCTCACCGGCTGGTACGCCCACGTCGTCGAGTTCTTCCTGCACCTCGTCCAAACCCAGCACTCCAACCACCGTCGCCCCGACGCCTGGCTCGTCCCCAACCTCCGCGACCTCGACGCCCTCGAACGCCTCGGCACGCCCTTCAACTCCATCCACCACCTCCCCGAGGTCCGCCGCATCGCCGGCGCCCATTCCCGCGGCCGCTTCAATCTCCCCAACCTCGGCATCCACCTCTGGCCCCTGCGCGTCTTCACCCCGCCCGAGGCCACCCTCGACGCCCCGCCCCCCGTCGCCCGCTTCGCCCTCGAAGCCCGCCCCGCCCTCCCGCCCGCCAACCCCGGCGACCCCGTCGAACGCTGGTTCCTCCATCCCCTCGGTCATCCCGTCCGCCTCTTCAACCGCCCCCTCGGCCTCGACCCCGCCTCCGGCGCCACCGTCACCGACCTCGCCGCCCGCCGCGACGTCCCCGATCCCCTCCGCCGCCTCCCCCTCCACCGCGAACTCGAGGCCCTCCGCCAGTCCCTCGCCGACGCCCTCCCCCCCGCCGACCTCCTCCACCTCGGCGCCCAACGCCCCGTCTTCCAGCTCTTCCCCGACGACGAACCTAACGCCATCCCCGCCGCCGAAATCGTCATCGCCGATTTCTCCCGCGGCTGGACCCCCGTCGAATCCCAGCGCACCTACCGCCGCGCCGCCGATGGTGCCCCCGTCGACCTTCCCGTCCGCGTCGCCGTCGATCCCGTCCTCGGTCAGGTCGCCTTCGCCGCCGGACGCGCCCCCGCCCGCCTGCGAGCCGTCTGGGCCCGCGGCTTCTCCGCGCCCCTCGGCGCCGGCCCCTACGACCGGCGCGAAGCCATTCCCTCCGACCTCGTCGCCGCTGCCACCTGGCAACGCGGCGTCAGCCGCCTGCTCCCCGCCGAACCCGGCATCCTCCACGCCTCCTTCGCTGATGCCGTCGAGGACTGGAACCTCCAACCCCCCGGCACCATCGGCATCCTCTGCCTCATGGACAGCCAGCGTTACGAGGCGGATCTCGTCGGCGCCCTCCGCCTGCGCATCCCCGAACGCAGCCGCCTGCTCGTCGTCGCCGCCGACTGGCCCGCCCTCGAACAGGAACCCGGCGTTTGGGTCCGCCCCGTCGGCACCCTCTCCGCCGACCGCCTCCAACCCCATCTGCTCGGCGCCCTCGAAATCGAGGGCACCGCCCCGACCGACCATCCCGATCCCGGCACCATCACCTTCCACGGACTGCTCCTCGACGGCCCGCTCCGCGTGCTCCCCGGTCACCTCGGTGCCCTCGAGCTCGCCCATGTCTCGCTTCCGCCCGTCCACGACCGCCGCCTGCGCATCGACGCCACCCTCGCCCGCCCGAACTCCGAACTCGCCGTCACCGTCACCGATTCCATCGTCGGCGGACTCGTCGTCGCCGACACCGTGTCCATCGTCACCGTGACCCGCTCCATCCTCGGTCTCCCCGACCAACCCGCCGCCCCCGCCCTGGCCGCCCCCGGCGCCGTCCTGCGCCTCGATCAATCCACCGTCTGGGGTGGCGTCCAATGCCGGCAATTCGACGCCTCCGAAGTCCTCTTCTCCGCGCCGGTCATCGCCGAGCGCCGCCAGGAAGGCTGCGTCCGCTTCTCCTACCTTCCCGCCGGTTCGCTCGTGCCCCGGCGCTATCGCTGCCAGCCCGATTGGGCCATCCACCTTGCCGGCGCCGAAAACGACCCCGTCGCCGCCCACGCCATCCGCGTCCGCACCCGCCCCGTGTTCGCCTCCGACGACCCGCGCGAAGCCACCTTCGCCCGGCTCGCCCCGACCTGCCCCGCCGCCATCGCCGAGGGCGGCGAGAACGGACGCGAGATGGGCGTGTTCGCCCCGCTCGAAGCCCCGCTCCACCTCCATTTCCTCGAACGTTCCCTCGACGAATACCTCCGCGCCGGTCTCCAGGCCGGCCTCGACATCGAAACCGTTCGTCCCCCCGTGAACTACGGAAACCCCTGATCTCCATTCCATGAACGCCGATCTGACCCGCGACACGTACCGCGACGCCGCCCACTTCCGCACCGTCGTCTTCCATCAGGGCCGCGTCCCCCTCGATGCCGAACTCAACGAGTCCCAGGACATCCTCGCCGGCCACCTCGAACTCCAGGCCCGCGACCTCATCGGCCCCGCCGGCGGTCCCCAGGACAACGCCGGCTTCGGACTGACCGTCGCCCCCGACGGCCAGCTCCTCGTCGGCGCCGGCCATTACTACGTCGATGGCCTCCTCGCCCGCGCCGAGGCCGAGGTCCCCCTCGTCGCCCAACCCGATCTCCCCGGCTACACCCTCCCCCAACCCGTCGGCCTGTACCTCGCCTACCTCGACGTCTGGATCGAGCACCTCACCTCCCTCGAGGACCCGCTCCTCCGCGAAGTCGCCCTCCTCGGCGTCGAAACCGCCACCCGCCAGCGCCTCGTCGCCCAGGTCCGACTCGCCCTCCTCGACCCCAATCCCCAGGCCGCCGTCGAATGCGCCGATCCCCGGCCCGAATGGGACGCCCTCACCGCCCTGCCCACCGGACGCCTCGCCGCCCGCGCCGAACCCCAGCAACCCCCGCCCAACGCCTGCACCCTCACCCCCGGCGCCGGCTATCGCCGTCTCGAAAACCAGCTCTACCGCGTCGAGATCCACCAGCCCGGCACCCGCGCCACCGCCCGCTTCAAGTGGTCCCGCGACAACAACGCCATCGCCGCCGCCTGGACCGCCCAAAACGGCAACGACATCACCATCGCCCGTCAACCTCGCGATCCCCTCCAGACCTTCGCCCCCGGCCAGTGGGTCGAACTCACCGACCGCGTCGCCGTCCTCTCCGGCAACCCCGGCACCCTCGTCCGCATCCTCAACGTCGACGGCAACACCCTCACCCTCGACCCCGCCTCCGCCACCGGCCCCACCGCGCGTGCCGGATTCCCCGACCATCCCGTCGTCCGCCGCTGGGACGGCGCCGGCCTCCTCGGCCTCGAAACCGGCGCCAATGCCGACGGCTTCCTCCCCCTCGAGGACGGCGTCGAAGTCCGCTTCAGCCCCGGCACCTATCATCGCGGCGATCACTGGCTCATCCCCGCCCGCACCGTCACCGGCGACGTCGAATGGCCCCGCGATCCCGTCACCCACCTCCCCCTCCTCCGCCCCCGCCACGGCACCCGCCATCACTACGCCCGCCTCGCCCTGCTCGCCCACACCGCCGCCGGCTGGCAGGTCGTCCGCGATTGCCGCCGCATTTTCCCGCCCCTCGGCGCCGGACGCTGCTGCTGCTCGGTCTCCGTCGGCGACGGCCTCCGCAGTCACGGCGACTTCGATAACCTCGAATCCGCCGTCGCCAGCCTCCCCCCCTCCGGCGGCACCGTCTGCCTCCTCCCGGGTGAGCACCGCGTCGCCGCCCGCTTCCAGGGCCTCCGCAACGTCACCTTCCAAGGCTGCGGCCCCAACACCCGCCTCGTCCCCCGCCCCGCCCGCACCCACGCCGTCCTCCTCGCCTTTCGCAACTGCTCCCAACTCACCGTCCGCGACCTCGCCTTCGACGATCCCGAAGGCACCGGCCTCCTCGCCGAGGCCGACACCTGGTCCGCCGCCCGGGGTCTCGTCGTCGAACGCTGCGAATTCATCGCCGGTCGCTCCGGCCTCGTCGTCGAACGCCTCGAACAGGTCCGCCTCGAACGTTGCCTCGTCGACCTCACCCGCGCCCGACGCACCCCCGGCGCCGCCATCTCCCTCCGCGCCGCCGACGCCCTCCTCCGCGACAACCTCCTCCTCGGCGGCACCGTCGGCTGGGGCGGCCTCCACCTCCGCGCCGGCTCCCGGCACGTCACCGTCCTCCTCAACCAGATCGAAGGCGGCACCGGCCACGGCATCACCCTCGGCGGCAACCTCGATGCCCTCGACCGACTCGTCGCCGGTCTACCCCACGCCCACGCTCCCGCCGACGGCACCGCGACCGACGATTTCGTCGCCTCGTTCGCCCCCAAATCCGTCACGCTCCGCCAGCCCCAGGCGCTCTTCGCCGTCACCGATCGCGAGGGCAAGGCCCTCCCCGATGTCCCCGTCTCCCTCACCGCCCCGGATCGCTCCGAACTCATCCTCGCCGACGACCGCGGTGAACTCCTCGCCCGCCTCGACCCCGGCACCGTCCACGTCTCCCTCGGCGACGGCCTCCGCCTCGCCCAGGTCAACCACCGCCGCGCCAGCTCCGGCCTCGACGTCGTCCGGCTCGTCGCCGAGCCCGCCCGTATCCAACGCCGCGCCGCGTCCGACCTCGACTCCTTCCTGCTCGCGGCCCGGCCCGGGGACGGCGATGCACCCGCGGCCCGACGCGACACGCCCTACCGCGAGCTCGACGAATCCCTCCCGCTCTCCGAAATCCACGTCGAGGACAACTGCATCCGCGGCTGCGGCCTTTCCGGCATCGGCATCCTGCCCCATCCCGACACCTCGAAGAGCGCCGCCGATCGGTACACCGAGATCGCCAAACCCGGTGGACTCTCGAAATCCCAGCTCTCCGACCGTCTCGCCGCGCTCCTGCCCGATCACGAGACCCTCTTCCGCACCCCCATCCGCGACCTGACCCTCGCCGGCAACCGCCTCGCGAACACGTTCCAGGGCCCCCTCGTCCCCGCCCTGCTCCCCAAACAATACGGCTACGGCGGCATCACCCTCGGCTCCGTCTCCCGCGCCCGCATCGTCGGCAACCGCATCACCGCCTTCGGCCAGGCCTTCGAGAAACCCGCCTGTGGCATCTTCCTCATGCACGCCGAAGGCCTCGAGATCGCCGAAAACCAGATCCGCTCCGATTCCCCCCGCGCCAAACGACTCCGCCTCCGCGGCTTCAGCGGCGGCATCGTCTGCCGTTTCGCCCTCGACCATCAGCCCTCCCCCGCCCGCGCCCAAGGCAAAGCCAAAGCCAAACCCGGCACCGCCACCACCCGCGACGTCTCCGAGGCCCCCGCCCTCGTCACCGTCCGCGACAACGTCGTCTCCGTCCCCTCCGGTCGCGCCCTCTCCATCGCCGCCTTCGGCAGCCTCCGCTGCCATGACAACGTCTTCGAAACCAACCTCCCCGGCTTCAACCCCCTCGACCTCCTCGTCGGCAATACGCTCATCCTCAACCTCGGCGGGTTCCTCGATTACCTCCGCGTCCGTGCCCTCGGCAAACCCACGCCCACGCCCACGCCCACGCCCGGCTCCCCGCCCGCCACCACCGTCCCCGCGCCCTCCAAAAACCTCGGACGCTCCAGCCTCATGGCCAACGGCGTCTTCCGGGTCGCCTACAACCAACCCCGCCGGCGCCTCGTCGCCACCGAAGGCTTCCTCACCCGGGTCCCCGGGGACGGCACCTCCACCGGCCCGACCGATGCCAACGCCAACGACAACGCCACCACCGCCGGACCCGGGCTCGACCTCCCCTTCGACCTCGATGGTGCCGGCGTCGGAAGTGCCGGATTGCTCGCCGCCCTGTTCGGCGCCGGCACCGCCTTCCACCGGAACCACCTCGTCTCCGGCCCCCACGCCAAGGCCCTCGCCAACCAGTTGATCGTCACCTTCGGCGACCTCCGCTACGCCGACAACCACGCCACCTGCCACCAACTCCGCGGCCTGCCCGTCAACGCCGCCCTCGTCGGCACCTCCCTCCGTGCCTCCGGCAACCGCCTCTCCGAAGCCCACGACACCCCCGGCTTCTCCCTGCTCGGCTTCGCGTTCGGCCCCAACGCCACCACCCACAACCAGTTCGACCACTGCTTCCTCGCCGCCACCGCCGGATTCGGCGGCCTCACCCCCATCACCTCCCCCAACCAGGTCCTCTTCCCCCAGTTCTGCGCCAAACTCCTCGGCGACCCGACCGGCTCCCTCGCCGCCCTCGCCTCCGGACAACTCGCCCGACTCGACGATACCGAGGATGCCCTCCCCGGCTTCGACCCCCGCACCACCGAACGCGACATCACCCACAGCCTTGCCGACGGCGAATCCCTCGTCCGCGACGGCATGCTCGCCGCGCTCCACCAGGGACTCGCCGCCTCCGTCGCCGCCCGCGACATCGAAACCCGCGCCGTCGAAGCCGTCTTCGGCCCCGACCTCGACTCCGACCCCGACCACACCCGGGACCCCATTCATCCCGAAACCCGGCGCGCCTCCGATCAGGTCCCCCTCCTCAATGCCGTCCGGTCCGGCCACCAGATCCTCGCGGGCCTCGACGCCGCCGCACCCGTCCCCCCTCCCAACGCCGCCATCATCGAAGGCCGCCTCCTCTTCGAGGACGGACGCGGCATCGCCGGCCTGATCGTCCAGGCCGAAACCGCCGACGGACGGGTCCTGCCCGGACAAGCCACCTCCCTTGCCGGCGGCGTGTTCCAACTCGCCCTCGATCCCAAGGTCCTGCCGGAAAGCGGCGCTCGCCGCCCCGTCCCCCTGACCCTCGCCGTCCTCGATGCCACCGGACGCCTGCTCCACCGTTCCACCTCCCCCGTCCCCGCCGCCGCCGGAACCCACACCACCTGCGAACTCCCCCTCCCCCGCGCCGCCTTCCTGGGACGCCCCGAAAAGGCCACCCCCCGCACGCCCCCCAAGTCATCCGCCGCCTGAGAGCCAGCCCGATGTCCGTCCGTACCCAACGTGCCATCTGCGTACGGTGCCGCCGACCCGCGAGCGCCTGCTGGTGCGCGGAATTGCAGCCGGTGGACACGGCGACGCGCGTCGTCTTTCTCCAGCACCCCCGCGAGGCCCGGGTCGCCATCGGGACCGCGCGCATCGCGCACCTCGGCCTTGCCCGGAGCGAACTGCACCGGGGCATCGAGTTCGCCCGGCACCCGCGCGTCTCGGAAATCGTGGCGCAACCCGGCACCGCCCTGCTTTTCCCCGGCGAAGGCGCGGTGCCACCGGATTCCCTGGAACGTCCGCCGGAAACGCTGCTGGTCATCGACGGCACCTGGCCGCAGGCGCGGCGGATGATGGCCCTGAATCCCGCCCTTCGCGCGTTGCCCCGGATCGGTTTCGTTCCGCGTCGACCCGGCAACTACCGCATTCGCCGCGAACCCGCCTCGCACTGCGTCGCCACGGTCGAGGCCGTGGTGGAAGTGCTGGCGGCCTTCGAGCGGGATGCCGGCCGCTTCGAGCATCTGTTGCGGGCCTTCGACCGGATGGTGGACCGGCAACTCGCGGCGCTCGCGGCACGCACCGAGCCCCCGCGGCGGCGCCACAAGCCGGGTGATCCGTGGTGGCAGGTGCGCAGCATGCCCGACCTGGAGGCGCTGTGGCCGCACCTCATCGCCCTGGCCGCGGAGGCCAATTCCCACCGACGCGGCGACGTCGTGCCGGGCGATCCGGAGATCCTCCAGCTGGCTGCCAGGCGCCTGGCCACCGGCGAGGTCTTCCACGCGTTCCTCGCCCCGCGCCGACCCCTCGCCCCCAGCGCGGCGCATCACCTCGATGTTCCCGTCGCGTCCCTGCTCGGCGGACGCGGCGTCGGCGAGGTGCTCGAGGACTGGTCCCGGTTCCTGCGTCCCGGGGACCGCGTGGTCGGGTGGGGGCCGTTCGGCTGGGACCTGTTGATCCGCGAGGGATGGCGACCCGAATCCAGGCCCATCGATCTGCGTCTCGTGGCCGCCCAGCGCCTGAAGCGACGTCCGGGCCGGGCCGATGCCGCCGCCCGCGCGATCGGGGGCGTTCTGGCGTCCGAACCGCCCGCCCCGGGTCGGGCCGGACGCACCGTTCAAGCCATCGGCACCTTGGTCGAGCGGTTGCTCGAGGAGAAACGCGGACGTCCCGATGTCGAGGACCCTCAGCGGTTGGCCAGGCAATAGAGGTACTGGTGACCGCGCAGGAAGAGGTCGGGGCCGGAAAGCGCGGGCGAGGCGTCGATCTTGTCGTCGAGCCGGTTCACGGAGAGGACCTGGAACCTGGGACCATGCTCGAGCACGGCGGTCTTGCCGTCGCGCCCGACGACATACACGCGCCCCGCGGCCCCCACGAGGGAGGCGTAGAGGCCGAACACGCCCTCGACGCGTTGCGCCTCGAAATCGGCCCTGCCGGTGGCGGCGTCGAGCCGGGAAATGGTCGCGTCGTTGTTGGAACCGAAGTAGAGGGCGCCCTCGTACAGCAGGGGCGACGGCACGTACGGGGTGCTCCGGGAATGGCGCCAGCGGAAGGTCGAGCCATCGGTGAGATCCCCGTTCTTCCCGAGCGGGATGGCAAAAAGGGCGGCACCGCGGAAACCGCTGATGAGATAGGCGGTGTCGCGGTCCACGACGGGCGTGGGGATGACATTGCCGGTCATGCCCCCGCACTCCCAGAGGAGCCTGCCCGTGGCGAGGTCGTAACTGCGGATGCGCTGGGTGGCGCTCAGGATGACTTCCGTCCGGCCCGGGCGCTCGACGACGACCGGCGTGGACCAGGTCGTCGGCTCCTCGCGCGCGGTGCGCCACAGTTCCCTGCCGGTGCGTCGATCCAGGGCGACGACGAAATCGTCCTCGCCCTCGTGATCCCACCCCACGACGACCGTGTCCTTGTGCAACGCGGGGGAAGCGCCCTCGCCGAATCCGTTCCGCGTGCGCATCTTCCCGAGCCGCTTTTCCCACAGCACCTGGCCGGTCAGGTCGAGCCCGTAGATCCCCCGCGAACCGAACGAGGCGATCAGGACCTCGCCGTCGGTCACCGGCGAGGCGGAGGCAAATCCGTGGTCGCGATGATGGCCCTCGTGCGGGACTTCCTCGGTGACGGTGCGGTTCCAGACGACCTTCCCGTTGGCGCGGTCGAGGGCGAGGACCTGGAAGGCGACGGGCTCGGACGGCGGCGGACCGCCCCCGAAGCCACCACCACCGCCACCACCGCCACCCCGACCACCCCGGCCTCCGGGCGGACGACCGGCGCCCTCGGCGGGGGCCGCCTGCGGTGGGGGCGGAGGAGGAGGAGGGGTCGCGGCCGGAGCCGCGGCCGCGGACGCGGGCGCGCCCTTGGGCACGGCCGTCATGATGTAGACGCGCTGCCCGAGAACGATGGGGGACGCGGTGCCGAACCCCGGAGTCTTCACCTTCCACCGGACGTTCTCGGTCTCGCTCCATTTCAACGGAGGATTGGCATCCGGGGCGACGCCGTCGCCGCGGGGGCCGCGCCATTGGGGCCAGTCGGCGGCAGGGCTGGAGAGCGTCAGAAGGGCCAGGGCCGCCAGGGCCGCCAGGGGCGCGGCAGGGCGCAGGCACGGCGGGGCGAGGATCGGGACGGGGCGGAGCATGATGGGGGAGAGGCTGCCGTGCGGCCGGAAAGGTTCAACAGCACGATTGTCCGAGGCGGGTCTACTTGAGGTGCCAGCGCTTGCGCAGGATCCACTCGGCGGTCAGCAGGAGGAGCACGACGAGAAAGTAGAAGGGCGAGGTCCAGAGCTCGACGGATTGGCGTGACAGGACGCGCTGGGACTGGCTCGAGACGAGGTCGGGGAGCTGGTACAGTTGTTCCTCGCGGAAGAAGCCGCCGCCGGTCGAGACGGCGAGTTCGCGCAGAAGCTCGGCCTGGAGCGCGGTTTCGCCGGCCTCAACAAGGCGATCCTCGACCGTGAAATCGACGATGGCGGGAAGTTCGTCGTCGAGGGCGAGGCGGTACCGTCCGGGGGTGCCGGCGACGATTTCGCCCCGGTAGACGCCGGGCTGGTCGGGAACGGCGCGGAGGAGCAGTTCGGAGCCGGCCCGGGCGGCGGATCCGGAGGCGGCGAGGGCGGCGGCGTTGGTGGAGGCAGCGGGAGCCGGGGCGTTGGTGGGCGCCGGGCCGGGTGTCGTCGGAGGGGCGGACGCGCGGGTCACGCGGGCGCGGACGGCGGGATCGATGAGCGGTTCGAAGGCGGAATTGAAGAGGCGCGCGGTGATACCGATGGGTTCGCCGGGCAGGACGGAGGTGCGGTCGAGGACCATCTGGGTGCGGCGGTTGCCGGTGAGGAGATGGTTGACGGCGAGGCGCTGGACGACGCGTCCCCAGAAGGACGTGTAGAATTCCTCGCCCTCGTTGCGGCGCCAGCGCCAGGTGTTGTCGGTGCCGAGGAACATGGCCTGACCGACGCCGTACTGCTGCATGGCGATGACCGGCCGGCCGGGTTCCTTGTCGGAGGCGGGCACCTCGGTGACGAGCACCTGGGCGGCGGGTTTGGCGCGGCGCACGGGGGCGGACCAGAAGATGGGCGGAAGCTTTTCCCAGCGCCGGGCGTGTTCCTCCGGATCGTCGGCCAGCCGCAGGAGCGGGCTGTTCCGTCCGTCCGGCGCGAGCACGAGCTTGATGGGCTTGTCGTAGAGCGCCGAGGCCGTGGTTTCCGGGATGCCGCGGTCGAACTCGACGGGCAGGAGGCGATCCAACGGGGTGTCGCGATAGACCCACGGACTGAACCGCCGCCCGGCCAGCATGAGCAGCGATCCGCCGGAGCGGGACACGAACTCGGCCAGCAGCTCGAGCTGGGAGGGCGTGAAGTTCCTCGGATCGACGTCGCCGAAGATGACGAGGTCGTAGGCGAACAACTCGTCGCGGCGGCCCGGAAACCGTGCGAGGTACGGCGAGCCCGGGTGCCGCGCGATGGCCGGATCGCCGTCGAACAGGACGCATTTCAGGTCGACGCGACGGTCCCGGAGCAGGAGGGCCTGAAGATACCGGAACTCCCAGCGCGGCGATTGTTCCAGAACGAGGACCCGGATCCGGTCGTCGATGACGCGCAACCGCCGCACCAGCCGGTTGTTCTCGGACAGGATCTCGTCGGGGCGCGGCGGAATCTCGATCTTCAGCTCGAAATCACCCACGACCTCCGGCGTGAACTTGAACTCGACGAACGCGTCGCCGTCCCCGGCGATCCGGAGGTCGCGCACGTCGACGTTGCCGCCCTCGACCGCGAGGGCGGCACGCACGGTTTGTCCGGCGAAACCCCGGGTGCGCAGGCGGGCGCGGACGGCCACCTCGTCCCGAACGAACGCGACCTCGGGGGCATCGATATCGGACAGCAGCAGATCCCGGGGCGCGGTGGTGCCGAGGGCGACGACATGGACGGGGACGCCGGCCTCGCGGGCGACGGCGGCGGCGTCGCCAAGCTCGGAGCCGGCGTTGCGGATGCCGTCGGTGAACAGGACGACCCCGCCGAGGCGACGACCGCGCTCGCGTTCGAGCAGGGTGCGGAGGGCGGTGCCGGGGGCGGATTCGCGGCCCTCGGCGGAGAGGCCGTTCGCCAGGGCCTCGGCGGAGGGTTTGCGGGAAAGAAGGTTGGTGGCCGACGCGTTCAAACCCGTGGCGGGGGCGGGGCCGGCGGCGGGCAGGAGGGTAAGGGGCACCAGGTCGCCGGCGAACCCGGCGGCCGACAGGTCGAAGTCCCGTTCCAGCCGTTCGATGAGCGCGAGCTCGCGGTTGGTCAACGCGCCCCGCAGCGCCTCGAGGCGGGAGGGCCGGAGTTCGAGGGGCGGCTGGACCCGGGCCTCGAGCCCGGCCCGGGCGGCAACACGTCCGAGGGCGATGGCGGCGCGGGCTTGATCGGCGGCGTCGGTGCGGGGATCGCGCAGGGCGAGGCTGGCGCTCTGGTCGAAGAGCAGAACCAGCGCCTGGCGGACCAGGCCCTCGATGGACAGGCCGAGGGCGGGACGGAGGAAGACCACGAGGATCGCCGCGAGGGCCGCGGCCCGCAGACCGAGCAGGACGTTGCGCCGGTACGGGGCGAGTCCGACGCCGCGCAGGCGGTAACTGGCGGTGGCCGCGGCGAGGGCAAGGGCGAGCAGGGCCGCGAAACCGCCCCAGCCGTAGACCGGTTCCCATTGGAGTTGCCAGTCCACCACCCGCGCGCCCGGACCGGGCCGCGCACCGAGAAGATCGAGGAGGAGATCGCTCATTTGGGGCGGCTGAAGCGTTGGCCGAGCCAGGTTTCAAGGACGGCGAGCAGCAGCACGCCCAGCGCCAGGGGCAGCCAGATCTCGAGCCCGGAACGCTCCCGATCAAAGGCCGCGCGCAGGTCAAGCTCGGCGCTCCAGTCGACCACCTGGGCGATCCGCTCCAGTTGCGCCCGGGCCTCGGGCGGGAGGTCCTTCGGATCCGTCTCCGCGGGGTCGAGTCCGACGGCGAACAGGCTCGGGACCGGTTCGCCGGCCACGGACACGGAATAGGTGCCGGCACGGTCGGTGTCCTCGAACTCGAGCCAGGCCCCGCCGGGCACGGCTTTCAGGGCGCGGGTCACGCTGCGCGACGGCTTGTCGGGCGTGGCAATCACGGCGTCCCGTCCGGTCCATTCGGCCGGGAACCGGAGCCCGAGGGGGGCGCCGGCCGCGACGTTGAACCGGGCCTCGCGCGCCTCGGTGAGGGCCGCCATGGAGCGGTGGAGGATGGGCAGGAAGGCCGGGCGCACCGCGAGATCGCTCCACCCCGTGCCGGCCGGAACCGGGAACAGAATCACCCGCCCGCGTCCGACGGAACGCTCGACGGCTCCGGGCGCGCCGTCCTTGAACCGGATCATCACCTGGCTCGCCTCGAGGCCGCCGGTTTCGTTGGTGCGGGCCGGCGCGGGCTCGAGTTCCCAGGCGGCCCGGAACCGGATGTCGCCCAGCGAACCCGCCGTGGCGTCGTTCCAGAGGGCGAACACCGGGTGCTCGTATCCGGACGACTGCCAGGCGAGGGACGGCGCGGCATCGGCGGCGGGGTCGCCCTTGACGCGCGCGAGGCTGGCCGGCAGCAGGCCGGCGCGCTGCCGCAGCTCGCCGTTGTAGAACTCCGGCTTCGCCTGCGGCCCGGGAAACAGCACCAGCGCCCCACCCTCGGTCACGTACCGGGTCAGCGCATCCACCACCGGAGCCGGCACCGGCGGCACGTCCGCCAGCAACACCGCATCGAAGTCCGACAGCCGGGCCGTGCCCAGCTGCGCCGGGGTCATCACCCGCGGCTGGAGAAAATACGCCTCCGCGGCATCCCGGGACACCGGCTGCAGCGCGTGCCTGAGGAAGAACGCCGAGTTCGCGGCCGGATCGCCGTCCACGATCAGCACCCGCACCGCGTCGAGGGCCCGGACCACGATGGCCCGTTCGTCGTCGGTGGGTTGCCGGTCCGCGGGCAGACGGACGGCGACGGAATGGAAGCCGGCCCTGGGCAGGCGGGCAAAGAACGCGGCGCGCCGGGTCTCGCCGGGAGCCAGGTTCGCGAACACCGCCTCGTCCACGACGGGACCGCCATCGACGTGCAGTGTGGCGCGGACCTGGCGGGCGGCCGTCAGGCCCCGGTTCACGATCTCCGCCTCGAACCGGAGCGGAACCTTGGCCGAGACGAAACCCGCCGGACGGTCGAGGGCCGTCACCGCGAGGTTGTCGTCGAGGGACTCGCCGACGAACACGACGCGCAACCGGGTGTCGTGCGCCACGGCGTCCAGCAGGGTCGCGAGCTCAGGAACGCGCTGCCACCCCACGGCCTGGCGGTCGGTGACGAGAATGATCTCCTTTCGCAACGCCGTCTGGCCCCGGAGGATCTCGAGCGCGGCCCGGACCCCGGCCACATGGTCCGTGCCGAGTTCGCTCGGGCGCGCCTCGCGCAGGATTTTCCGGACCAGGTTCGGATCGTGCGAGGGATCGGCGACGGGGGCGGCCACGCGGTCGCCGCCGAGGAGGACCGCGACCGCGGAACCGGCCGGCAGGGCGTCGAGCGCGCCTTCCGCGGCCTGGCGGGCCAGATCGAAGCGGGAACGGATGCCGTCGGAAGCGGAAAGGCTGGCGGACCGGTCGAGGACGATGACGGCGGCGACGCGGGAACCCTCGCCGAAGCTGGCGGCGGTGCGAAGGGCGGGCCGCGCGAGGGCGAGGGCGAAGAGGCCCACGACGAGGCAGCGGAGGGTGAGCAGGACGAGGTCCTCGAGCTGCATCCGGCGCCGGTTCTTCTCGATGCTGGCCTGGACGAACCGCATGGCGGCCCAGGTCACGCGCTGGAACCGGCGGCGGTTGAACAGGTGAATGAGCACCGGCACCGCCGCGGCGGCGGCGAAGGCGAGCAGGGCTGGATTGAGGAACGACATCGCGTGCTTCGCTTCGGCGATCCGTCAGCGGGCGCGTTCCCGCCGGAGAGCCCCGCGCCGGCGCCCGCCCCCGGGCGGCCGCGCGCGGTCGCGACCGGTGTCTCGCGGCGGAGGGTTGGGGCTGGTTGGACTCATGCGGGTGGTGGCCGCCTCGCGGCGGCGATGCCGTTCGGAACGGGCGCTAGAGCACGCGTCGACGGGTGCGTCCGGTCTTGCGGCGAAACGCGAGATACCCGCTGAGCGTGTCGCGGAGGCGCTCGCCGGTGTCGATGGGGACGAAATGAGATTGGTTGCGTTCGCAGCCCTCCCGGAGCCGGCGGCGGAAGCCCTCGATTTCCTCCCGGTAGCTCCGGCGGATCTCGGCGGCCCGGGCGAGCAGCGGGGGAATGCCCTCGAGTCCGACGAACTCGACGTTGCCGTCGAACGGGAAGGAGAGCTCGGCGGGATCGAGCACGTGGAACACCACGACCTCGTGCCCGACGTAGCGGAGATGCTGGATGCCGCTCAGGATGCGGTCCTCGTCGTCGAAAAGATCGCTGATGAGGATGACGATGCCCTTGCGTCCGGACAGCGTGGCCATCTCGTGGAGCACCGGCCCGATCTGGGTGGTACGCCCCCCCTCGTAGGCGGCGAGCTGACCCATGATGACATGGATGTTCGACCGGTTGTTGCTGCGCGGGAGGTAGCGCTTCAGGCCCGCGTCGAACAACCCCACCGCCACGGCATCGCGCTGCAACAGGATCAGGTAGGCGAGGCACGCCGCGAGCTGCTTGCCGTATTGCAGCTTGGTCAGGCCCGCCGAGCCGTAGTTCATCGACTCGCTCCCGTCGAGCAGCACCTGGGCGACGAAGTTCGTCTCCTGCTCGTACTGCTTCACGTAATACCGGTCCGTGCGCCCCAGGACCTTCCAATCCAGGTGCCGCAGGTCGTCCCCCTGCGAATACTCCCGGTGCTGGGCGAACTCCGTGGCAAACCCGAAGAACGGGGAGCGGTGTTCGCCCGCGAGATACCCCTCCACCACCTGCCGCGCGTGCAGGCCCAGCAGTTCCGCCTGCGCCAGCGCCGGCGCGTCGAGCAGATCGTCCGCGCGCGTCGCGTGGGAGCCGGATGCAGGGGTGGGGGTGGAGGACATGCGGGGAACGGAGGTGCGGGAACGGTGCGGTCCCGGTCTAGTGCCCGAAGGCCGCTCTCAGGTTGGCCCGGCTCCGCTCGGCGATGACCTCCGGGCCCTCGTCGAAGTTGAAGACCTCCACCGACACCCAACCCTCGTACCGCACCTCGGCCAGCGCCGCGGCGATGGGTCGGAAATCCATCTCGCCGAACCCCGGCCCCTTCAGGTTCGGGTCGTTGGCATGGAAATGGGCGAACGCGCCCGCGGACGCCCGGATGAGCTCCGGAATGGGCGTGGCCTCCGAGCTCATGGCCTTCACGTCCAGAATGATCCGCATGGCCGGACTGGCGAACTGGGCGGCAAACCGGCGCGCGTCCGCGGCGGCATTGATGAAGTCGGTCTCAAACGGCGCGAGCGGCTCGAAGCAAATCACGACGCCGCGGTCCTCCGCGCGTCTCACGGGGTCCCGGAACACCTCCGTCGCCCAGTCCCACGCCTGCTCCGCGCTCACCCCCGGCAGCAGGTTCCGTTGCTTGGGCGAACCGAACACCAGGATCCGCCCCTCGAGATCGGCACAGGCCTGCACCATTTCCCCCAGGTAGGCCGCCGTCCGCGCCCGCACGCCCGCCTCGGGATGCGTGACGTGGAAACCTTCCGTCTTGGCGAGCAACCAATGCAGCCCCGCGATCTTCAGGCCGCTGGCCCGGGCCAGATCCCGGATCCCGACCCGCTCCGCCGCCGACAGATCGGTGATCCGCGGCGCCAGCGTGAAGGGCGCAAGTTCCACGGCGTCGTACCCGGCCCGGGCCGCATGACGGAACGTGTCCGCCAACGACCAGCCGGCATAGATCTCGTTGCAGATGGCAAAGGGCACCGCGCGGATGTTTCCGGTCCGGGATTCGGAGCGTCGAGGGAATTTCATGGGGAATCCGGGCTTGGCTTGGTTCGCGACGGTTTCCTAGGCTGGGAACGGTGATCAGCATCCTGCGTCAGGCGGGGATCGGCGTGGCAGCCGTGTGGCTGGGCGGGACCGCGTTCTTCGTGCTCGTGCTGCACCCGCTCCTCGGCGAGACGGAACTCCTCCGTCTGCTCGGCCCGTTGCACGCCGGCGACGTCGCCTACCGGGCGACCGACCGCTTTCACTGGTTCCAGATCGTCTGCGCAAGCGCCTGCGTCGCCTTCACGCTGGGAGACTGGCTGTACTCCGGGCGCCCGTTGGACAAGCGCTTCGTCGGGCTCCTCGTCCTGCTCCTCGGCCTCGGCAACCTCGGAATCCTCGGCATCACGCCCAAGTGCCGGCATTACAGCGTCCAGTCGTATCTCGGCCCCGGTCAACAGGTCCAGCGTCAGGCCCTCACCCCGGGCCAGCGCCTCGCCGAACGCTCCCTCGCCGTCTGGGAAGGCCTCGGACTCACCGCCAACATCGTGTCCCTCCTGGGCGTCGGCATCCATTTCTTCGGAACCGTGTCCGCCGGGAAGACGCGGGTGCGCGGCTGATGATCCCGATAAGAAAATGAAAATTTGACATTCGCCGAAGAGGGCGAAATCTGTTGCGGCCTTCTCCGGCGATCCGACGAGGGCATCTAGGTACCAGGGATACGATCTAGAAGAGGGATATGATGTCGCACGAGCGTCGCTACTCATCGTCGAACGGCTACCGCAACAGCGGTGTGCCCCATCCGCCACCCCCGGAGGAGACCATCCGGTCCGAGAAGTTCCAGGTCGAACGCAAGGTGTTCGTCCTGAGCCTCAAGGAAAACCCCCGCGGTCGCTTCCTCCGCATCACCGAGGACGTCGGCGGGCGCCGGGATCACGTGATCATCCCCGCCACCGGTCTCGAGGACCTCCGCCGCGCCATCGAGGACATGATCCACGCGGATCACGAAACCCCCGCACGCCTGACCGAGGAGTAGGAATCGCCGCGGAGAGCCGGAGGGCCGGAGTGCCGGAGCGCAAGGTCGATCGTCGCTCCGCGACGTGTGGGGCAAGCAACGCCGAGCCGGGGCCGGCGGCGCGGGAAGACGCCACGCGGCGGGCGCATGGAACCCAGGGTCCCGTCTTCATGGGACCGGAAGCAGGCCGTGACTGCAGGCCGCAGGCCGTGGCGGCCTGAATGAATTCCCGGAAACCTCCGTAAGGGAGCGTGCGCGGCACCTCCCAACGGGTTCGTACACCATGGACTCGGGTGACGCGCGGAAACACGCGTCACCTCATGAACCTCCGAAAGCGAATCGCACCCGCCTCCCGATTCCGGGAGCAACCACGTCGTCGGGGAACCCACCCCGGCTTTCCGGCAACCCTCCTGCTCGCGGCGGTTGTCGGCCCCTCGACGGCAGCCGTCCAGTGGGAACCCTTCCAGGCGCTCCCGGCCCCCTCCGACAACGCGACGTACGTCTTCTTCGAGTTGCAGGGCCAACTGGGAGCCTTCAGCACGGAGGCCGACGCCGCCCGGCTTTGGTACGGCACCAACGGCGTTTCCGCCCGGGTGGTGTTCCAGGAACAGGGCATCCCGTCCTCGTGGCTGATTTCGAGCTGGGGTTGGCGCCCTCGCGTCACCAGCGTGGCCAGACTCAAGCCGGGTCCGGAGGGAGGGGAGCGGGTTTTTGCCGCGACCTCGGGCGGAGTGCACGAACTGCAGCTCGCGGAGGGCCAGCTGTCGTTCACCGCCTTCTACGAGTGGAATTGGGATGTCTCGGGCCAGCTGCTGTCCGCGGGTTCCAACCTGCTGTGGTGGGTTTCCTCGTTCGGTTCCGGTTCCGGGCCCCATGCCTGGTCTCCGGAAACGGGATTCGCCTCCGTTCACTTTTCCGACATCACGTTCAAGGACCAAAAACTCGTGCACAATGCCACCGGCGAGACGTTCGGATGGTACGACCTGCGCGGGAACATGGTCTGGGCCGGGGCGTCGCCTCCGCCCGTCCTGTTCATGACGACCGGCATCTCGTTCGACGGCGGGACCACCACGCAGCCGTATCGGGACGACACCGGAAAGGAACTCCGTCCCAAGTCCATCCGGACCTACGGCAACGACGTTCTGTTCGTGGACGCCGACGAGGCGCGTCTGTACCGGGCAACCGCGGCGGGGAAACCGTTCCACTCGCTCGAGCTGCCCCTGCGGAATCCGACGACCCTGTATCTCGCGGACAACGGCCTGCTGATCGCCGGCAGCAGCGAGGGTCTCTACAGCGCCGACCTGTCGACCGACGTCGTGCCCCCCGTCCGGACGCGCGTCCGCTTCCTGGGTGAGGACCGGTCGACGTCCGGCGACGTGACGGGAGTCTACGGATCCGAACTGGCCTATTACCCCGGCGAGGCGGCCCGGATCACCGACGCCGCCCTCTGGGAATGGCCGGTCAGCGCCGATGACCCTCGCGCGTTGCGCGCGAAGGATGGCAACGGACGCCGGGCTCCGGTTCTTTATCACGACGTCGGTTTTACCTACGAACCCCCGATCCCCGCAGGGACGGGCGAGAAGGTCCTGACCCTCTACTTCGCCGACCTCGACACGAACCTGCGCCACCAGGAGGTGAGCCTCCGTCCCCTGGACGGCGGACCTTCCGTGTCCGTGGATCTGGCCGATTTCTCCGGCGGCGTCCATCTGCGCTTCGGCGTCACCGGCCCGGTGCGGGTGTCCGTGCTGAACCGCCCGGGATCCCCCAACGCCATCCTCAACGGCGCCTTCGTCGACCCGGTGTCCGCCTACCTCGGCGAGGACCGGACGACCGGCGGCGAGTGGCCCGGTCGCTACGGAACCACGGGCCACGCGTTGCCCGCCGTGAATCGCCTCGCCATCGGGGATGCCTACACGTGGGGTTGGGCCTTCTCCGACCTGGATCTCCGCACCCTTCGCATTCCCGGCGGACCCGGCCGGACCTCCGAGGTTTGGTGGCATCCCGATCGCATCGTGATCCCGATGCCGATCGACCGCCCGACCCGGGTGGCGCTGTACTTCCTCGACTTCGATCGCGCCCAACGTCGGGCCCGCATCACCTGGACGCCGCGGGGCGCGACGGCAGGACAAGCCCGCGAGTTGGCCCACTTCGAGAACGGTCTCTGGGTGTGCTACGAAATCACGGGGCCGGGCGAGTTCCTCGTCGAGAATCTGCCCGGGAGCCCGAACTGCATTCTTTCCGGGATCTTCACCGACGCCCCGGAGCCGAAGTGGCTGGGCGAGGATCGCACCACGGGAGGCCAGTGGCTGGGCGTCCTGGGGGGAGCCGGCGTGATCCTGCCGGGAGAGGCCGGCGTTGCCCTGGTCCAAGGAGACCGCTGGGAATGGCCGACTGCGTCCGACGACCGTCGAGCGTTGCAGTCCCGATCCGGTCTCGACGCGGAACGCATCGCCCCGTGTTGGTGGAGTCCGGGCAAACTCACGTTGCGGGTCGCCATCCCGGACGGAACGAAGCGGCACCTCCACGTCTACTGCGTGGACTTCGACGGTGAACGGCGCGCCCAACGGGTGACCCTCCGGTCCCTCGCGACCGGTGCACGCGTGTCCCGGGACATCGAATCGTTCACCGGAGGCGTCCATCTCGGCTTCGAGGTCGAAGGTGCGGTCGAGATCGAGGCCGAGAACCTTAACCCGTCGGCAAACGCCGTAATCAGCGCCCTGTTCCTGGATTCGGTGCCCCCCTCGCCCTAATCCCAATCCCGCTCCGGCACGGTGATCCGGCACCGTCCAAGGCCTACCGCGTCGACTGAATCGGCGCCGACGGCTCGGGCTCGATGCGGGGAGCCGGGCGCAGGGGAAGCGGGTTCACGGAGAAACCCGAACCGTCCAACGCCCCGCGCCAGTCCGCGATCAACACGAGGACGCCGTCGAGATCCAGGCGTTCGTGCCGCGGTGCGTAGCGTCGGAGATTTCCCTCGGCCAGCCGGAACAGCGCATCCGCCGGACGCAGCCGGTTCTTCTGCAGGTGCACGAACGCGCCCGCGAGCTGGATGAGACCCTTGTAGAACAGATCGTTGGCCCGGCCTCGCTGCCCCAGCCAGAGCGCCTCGAGCACGTCATGCGCCTCGTAGTACTGGCCTCGATTGAAACAGTCGAACCAGCCCGCGTAGTGCGGATCGAGCCCGTCCTCGTTGGCCACCCGCAGGTGGCCGATGCGTTCGGCCTTGGACACGGGCCGCAGTCTGGGGCCAAACCCATGTCCCCGCCAATCCGCCTCCTCAACCCCCCGTCGTCGCTGCCGTCGTGAGACGGCGGGGCGCTGCCCAGTCCGCTGCACGAGCTCCACCTCCTTATCGGTGGCTACCCCGACGCCGTTCCGCGCCCCCGCCATCCGCCCTTCGACGTGGGGCCGGCGACTGCCGAGTCGCCGGCTTCTCGTTCGCCTTCCGCCACCTCGATCACCCCGCGACCCGGCCCCCCGTCGCGCCACCGTTCCGACGACGCCGACGCACCCCGCAGGCAGCCAGACCCACCGCCAAACCCGCAATCAGGCCCGTGGTCCGAGGCTCGGGCACAATGGCCCCCGTCTCGACCTCGAGACTCCAGCCCTCCAATCGATGGACCCCGCCCCCGGAGAGGTCGGCGAGAAAGAGGTTCCAGGTGCCGGACATCTCCGCGCCGGAAAACACCTCGAGAGCCCCGGTGCGTGCCGTGGTATCCAGGGAATACGCGGGATCGATCAAACGGGCATCCGGCGCCCAATGCCCCGTGATGGGACCGGCCAGCGGAACGAGATGGGAGCCGATCAACGGAAACCGGTACTGGTGGAAGTCCCCGTTCGCCGCCGCGTCCGAGAACGTGATGTCCAACGCCACGTCGTCGTCGTACCCGAACGGTCGATCCGCGGCGCGCCCGGGCCGGTTGAGCAGCACGGACAGGTGGGGGCCGTGCTGGACGTACACGTACAGATCGCCGAGCCAGCCGCTCTCCCCCTCCGGAACCCCGATCTGCAACGAGACCGTCACCGACAGGATGGAACCCGTGTCCGGGAGGGAGAGCGAGTGGACGAGACCGGTATCGGTGTCGTCGGGAATATCCAGGGCCAGCGGGCCGGAGGACACGGTGAAGTCGGCGGCGGGACAGGTGCCGGCGAATGCCAGGAGGAACGCCTGGGCGAGCCGTCGAAGCCGTGGTGCGGTGGATCGGGTGGGAGACATGGGGAGGTGCGGATGCGAAGATGTTGAAGACTCACGGGGCGGCGACGGGGACGGCGCGGTAGAACACCGCCGGGATCCCGGAACCGGGAAGCGCGTCCACGAGGACGCAGGCCCCGTTCGAACCCGCCATGGCGCGGGCTTCGGCGCCCGGCAGCGAGGTCCAGGGTCCCTCCAACGCCTCGGCGCGTTGCAGTTGGTAGGTGCGCCCGGGAATGCCGGCGATGGTGAAGCGCCGTTGGCCCTCCACGATGGTGGTCGCGACAATGTTGCGCGTGGGTCCCGCGGCGGTGTCCGAGACGAGGATGTTCACGAAACCCATCGCCGTCTCGGCGCCGTCGCTCAGGGTGTAGCCGAAGGCATCCGGCGCATCTCCGGCCTCGCCCTCGTACACGACGAAATCGCCGAGCCGCCGGACGCGGGCGCCATTGGCGGACCAGGGGCCGGCTTCGAGCAGGGCGAGCGGCGCGGGACCGTCCGGGTCGACGTCGTTGCCGACGAGCGCGGCGACCGGGATCTTCAGGGTGCGCCCGAGCGCGCGGGAAACCTGGTCCGGGGCAGCCGTGGGCGGAACGTTGCCGGCGGTGGCCGGGAGCGATTCCTGGATCCACTGGGTCAGGAGGGCGATGCCATCGGGATCGGGCAGGCTGCTGCCGACGGGGGGCATGCGGGTGAAACCGTTGGCGGCGGCAAGGCGCCCGAGGATCACGCTGTGCGCGGGATCGCCGGGAACAACGAGGCGGTTGGCCGGATCGCCGCCGTCGTTGTTGGCGTGCCCGTTCACGATGCCCGTCTGGGCCATGGTCAGTTCGGGTCGGGCATCCCACGTCGGCGGGGCGGTGCCGCCGGCCCGGTGACAGTTCATGCAGTTCACGGCGAGGTAGGACCGGACGCGGGTGGCGAGCGGGAACTGGGTTTCGTCGGGCCGCACGAAGCGCGGCAGGAGGGCCGGGGATTCAGGATCGTTCGAGAAATACCCGGCCTCGTGCAGGAGCCGGATCTGGTTGCCACCGAGGTGGGCGAACTGGCCGTCGCGATGCAGCTGGCGGGTGTTGAACGAGAGCGCGTGCCCGGCCTGCGGCGTGTGACAGACGAGACACTGGCCCCGGCTGGGAATCCGGTAGGATTGCTGGATCGGAATGCCGCCCTCGAGCACGTCGAGGACGAGGTCGAGTCCGCCGTCGGGCACGAGGGTGGCCTCGGTCTGGGCGTCGTTCCAGTGGTAGCTGACGCCGTAGCTGCCATCGGCGGTCTTCACGAGGACGCGGGTCTCGATCCGGCGCGCGGTGGCCGGGTTGCCGCGTTCGAGTTGGAGATCGAAGTGCTTCACCCAGATCATCCCCGCCGGAAACGTCCAGGCGTCGTCGCGCGCCCACCCGATCCGGCTCGCGACGTCGGGCATGACAAACCAGCGGCGTTTGTCGGCGTGATCGCTCCAGAACCGGAGATTCGGTTCGTACGGGAGAACCCCGGGGCCGGGCGACAGATCGGCGAGATCGGCGAAGAGCCCGGTGGCGGACAGCGTGGCGGGAAAGGTGTCGACCGGCGTCTCGACCGTAAGACGCAGCAGGCGGTTGCCGTCGTAATCCACCAACAGCACGTCGCCGTTCGATGGGTCGGTGCCGAACGCCGTGATGCCCCCCTCGCCGGCAAGGCGTTGGACGTCGACCCCCGGCCCGCCGGGACCGGCGGTGCGACGGAGCGACCAGACGTTGCCGCTGACCCAGTCGGCAAACAGGTAGGCCCCGGTCAACGACGCGAAACGGGTGCCCCGATACACGAGGCCGCCGGTGACGGAACGGCCCTCGTACAGGCCATTGCCCTGGGCGTACTCGTACAACGGATCGAGACTGGTAAACCCGGTCGGCGCGTCGCCGGCGCGGGAACCGGGATGCGCGGCCTCGCGAAACGCCCAGCCGTAGTTCCCGCCGCCCACGACGACGTTGATCTCCTCGTAGGCGTACTGCCCGACGTCGCCGCACCAGAGTTCGCCGGTGGCGGGATCGAACGAGAACCGCCACGGATTGCGGAATCCCACGGCCCAGAACTCGGTCCGCACGCTCCCGGCGGAAAGCTCCACGCCGTTGAAGGAAACCGTCGGGTTCGCGGTGACGAACGGATTGTCCGCCGGCACCGAGTAGCGCGCCACGCCGCCGTCCCGAGGAACGGACGGATGCAGGTTCGGCTCGGGATTGCCGGGGAGCTTGTCGACGTCGAGCCGCAGGATCGCGGAGAAGAACTCGCCGTCGATGCGCTGGGAGTTGTGGCTGGAATCGTGCTGCCCGCCCTCGTCCCCGACCGAGACGTACAGGTAGCCGTCGGGACCGAAGTGCAGGTCGCCGCCGAGATGATCCCCGATGTCGTCGCGCTGCTGGATCAGGACGACCTCCGAGCCCGGATCGGCGGTGTCGGGATCGCCCGGCAGGGTCGTGAATCGCGCGAGCCGCTCGTGGACCACGCCGCCGATGGAGACCGAGTAGAAGACGAAGAACCGTCCGTTGAGGGCGTGGTTCGGGTGAAACGCCAGGCCCACGAGACCGTACTGGGAATGGTTCGGCAGGAACTCGCCCCGGGTCGCCAGAAGGGCCGGCAGATCCAGGAACACCTGCGAGGCCGGCAGCGCCGCGGTGACGTCCGGGACGAGGCGGATCGTGCCCGCGCGCTCGACGACGAACAACCGGTGGGTGTCGCCGGGCGGGCTGGCGACGCAGATGGGCTGGTTGAACGCCAGCGCGCCGAACGCGGGGGCCAACTGGATCGCCGTGGGTGGCGGGGTGGCAGGCAGCGCGAGCCCCGGCGTCGGGATGCGCAGCCCCGCGGCAAACGTGACCGTCACCGTCGCGGGCTCCGAGATCCCGGACCCGTTGCCAACGCGATAGCTGAAGACGTCCGTGGCCGGCGTTCCCGAGACGTGCGCATAGCGGATCGTACCGTCGGGCAACGGCGTCGCGGTGCCATACGCCGGAGCCGTGACGATCTCGACCGTCGCGGGCGACGGATTCCCGGCATCGTTCTCGAGCACGGCGATGCGGGCCTTGCCGCCGTGGTGCAGCGTGACGGCGTCGGGTGCGGCGACGGGCGGCACCGAGGGTTCGGCGGGTTCCGGGGCCGCGTGATCGCCCAGGAACGCGCCGGCCGCCGTGGCGGCGAGCGCGACGGGCGCGCCCTGAGCGCGGGTCAACGGCAGGCCGGCAAGCAGCCCGGCGGTCAGGCCGGCGGGCGGGGTCGAGAGCCGGAAATAGTCGGCCTCCACGACCAGATCCGGGTTGCCGGGCGGAAGGGTCCGGTTGTGGTGGAAGGCATCGAGGGCGGCGACGGCCGAGTAATCGGTGCTCGCGGCGACGCCGACCTGAAGCGTGGCAGGAAGATCGTTCCGCACGACGCGTTGCTCGACCAGCCACGGGCCGCCGGAGTGCCGGCGCAGGAGCAGGAACGTCGCGCCGACACGCGCGATCTGGAGGGTGACGTCCCCCGCACCGGTCGGAACGCCAAGCGCATCCCAATACACGTCGCTTCCCGAGTTCCGGGAGTCGCTGACGTGGTACTGCCATTGCGCGGGGTCCGGGTGCGACGCCGGCCACGCGGTGCCAAACGTGAAACGCAGGTAGTTCTCGCCCCCCGGAGTCCAGTCGGTGACGTAATGATCCGGCTGGCCGAACCCGGGCGCGGGGACGGGCAGGACGATGCCGGGTCCCGGATCGGGAACCGGCGCGGCGGCGGACACGGCGCGGGGCGCCCGGACAAGGATGCCGGCCAGGCTGAAATCGGAGGAAGGCCGGCCCGGCTGGCCGTTGCGACGACCGACGTCCAGCCGGACGGTGACGACGAAGTCGCCCGTGACGGACTTGAAGAACGCGGGTCCGATGCGGTCCTGGTACCAGGTGCCGGTGGTGGGCAGGAACCGCAGATGATCCGGCGTCGTGCCGTCGATGTCCCAGGCTTCCAGCTTGCTCGCGTTCCAGCCCTCGACCTCATGCAGCAACTGCCAGTCGGACGCGGTCGCGGAAGTGTCGAATTCGTCGCCCAGCAGGACGAGGGGATCCGCGGCGGCGGGGGCGAGATACTCGAGGGCCAGCGCCGGCGACACCAGGCTCGGCGTCGCGTCGTCGACGGCAAGGACGGTCGCGGCGGGCAACCGGATCTGGACGTTGCCCGAAGCCGCGAACGAACCGAGGCGCAGGCGGTACGAGAGTCCCGGGACGAGTTCGACGAGCGACACCGGGGAACCGCCGGCCGTTCCGGTCACCAGGAAATCGGCGGCGACGAGTCCCGTGACCGGTTCGCCGAAGGTGCAATCCACGTCGATGTGGGACCCGTCCAGCGGCGCGGCCTGGCCCGGAGCGAGGGCGAGGCGCGCGGTGGGTGCGCCGACGGTTCCCGCCTCCGTGGGCGAGCCGTCCAGTTCGCGCAGAAACGCCAGCAACGCCGCGCGGTCTTCCGGGACGAGCCGGCGAACGACGCGGTGGGGTTCGGCAAGCGCGAGCTGCTGGGCGGTGGAAACGGTCAAGTGATCGACGGCAAGCAGGCCGGAGTCGGCCACGATCTCGACGACGTTGGTGGAACCCGGCCCGAGCAGAACCGCGTCGACGCGAGCCACGCCCCAGGCGGTGGTGCGCCAGGCGGGCACGTTGCCGGTGGCGGGGACGGCGGCGGCGTGCGGGATGCCGTTGACGCGCACCGAGGCGACTCCGCCGTTGCCGCTGTAACGAAACTCGACGGCCCCAAGCCCTCCCGCGGGGCCGCCCTCGACGCTGGCCAGGGTGACGCGCCCGCCGGGCTGGAGCAGGGCGAGTCCGCCGTGGACCGTATTGTCCCAGTTCACCGCGACGTTGCCGCCCGCGGGAAGCTCGAGGGTGCCGCCCGTGACGGTGCCGGACTCGGCCTGGATCACCACGCCGCCGGCCGTCTCGAAGACGCTCTCGAGCGTGGGTGCGGAACCGTCATGGAAATAGGGCGCGTTGGCCCAGATGCCCCGCAGGGTCGGCGTGTCGATTCCCGTCAGCGTGGCCCCCAGCCGAAAACCGGACGTGGTGCGCAGGGTGCCGACATCGTGAAGCTGGCCCCCCGCGCTGTCCGTAAGCGCGGCGCCGGAGTGGCAGGCCGCGCAGTCCAGAGCCTGGAAATAGGCGCGCCCAAGCAGTCCGTCCGGCGTGTGGGCACCGTCGGCGGCGCGAAAGGGGCTGCGGGGCAGGCTGGCGGTGCCAAGGGAGGAGACGTAGGCCGCGAGCTGGTCCAGCTCGAGACTGGCGCCGGCCTTCGGGACCCCGAGCGGTTCGCCGACGGCGCCGGGAAGAAAGCCCGTCCCACCAAAGCCGCCGCGGATGTCGTGCTCGAAGTCCTGGATCTCGTCGAAGTTCGCGGACCAATGGACCCGGCCATGCCCGAGGCCGGCGCGGCCCCGGAGTTCGGTGGTGTTGCGCAGACCCTCGCCGCGCTGGGTGAAGTCCCAGACCCGCCCGTCGGAACCGCCGTCGAGATGGCACGTGGCGCAACTTTGATAGCCGTCCGAGCTCATGCGGGGATCGGCGGCGCGATAGAAGATCCGCTTCCCCTCGCTCACGTTCGCCGGAAGCGCGTCCACGGCGAGCGTGGCGAACCGGTTGGTGGCCGGGACGACTTCCGCGCCCGCGAAGAGCGGCGCGGCTTCGATCTCGGTGATGGTGCGCCCGAGGAAATCCTGGACCAGCACGTGACCCGTGACGGGGTCGGTGACCAGCCCCTGCGGCGCGGGACCGGTCGGGACACGGGTGAGGAGGCTGCCGAAGCCGGAGGAGCCCTCCAGGCTCAGGGCGTCGAAAACGAGCAATTCGTCGTTGCCCTGCAGCGTGATCAGGAGGTGATCGCCGCGGGGACTGAAGGCCAACGCGGAGGCGGAGTCGCTGTTGTCCAGATCCATGATCCGGTCGACCTCCCCGGCGGCCAGATCGAGCCGGGCGGCGGCGTTGCGCACGGAGTTGTCGTGGTCGAGGTTGGCTCCGAACAGGGCGCCACGCTCGACGTTGGGCTTGTTGCCGACGACCCAAAGCGAGGCCTCGTCCGGGCTCAGCGACAGTCCCGCCAGTTGGTTGAGCGTGCCCCGGCCATCCGCCGTGCCGTCGGCATGCTCGATGCCGCCGAACTTGGGCAGACGCAGCGTCCGGGCGAGCGCGAGGGGCGCGGCGGGCGAAGCCGCCTGCACTTCCCAGATCTCCGCCGCGTTGGCGGGCGAGAGGAATCGCGAAACGAAAATCCGCGTTCCGTCGGACCGCACCGCCAACGCGCGCGGCGTCGGACCGAGATCCAGCGAGCCCGTGACGGCACGGGTGGCGGCGTCCAGTCGAAGCAGGCGCCCGCTGCCGTACAGGGTGACGTAGGCGGTCTGTCCGGACGCCTCGAACGCGACGGAGAACGGGCCACTGCCGTAGCCCGTGGGGATCTGCGCGACGGGCGTGCCGTCGGAGGCGAGCACGTCGATCCGGTCCGCATCGTGGCACGTCACCCAGGCCTGGCCTGCCGCGTCCAGCGCCACCGAACGCGGGTCCGCCCCCACCGGGATCTCGAGAAGCAAGGCCCGGGTGTCCGCGTGCAGCACGGCGACACTGTCGTTGTCCGGATTCACCAACCACGCCCGCCGGGTGGCATCCAGGGCGATGGACGTGCCGCGCGAGGGACCCGGGCCCGACGGAGGGGTGTACACGGTGACGTTCACCGTGCCGCTGCCCATGGCGCCCGCGGCATCCCGGACCTGGACCGTCACGCGGTAATGGCCCGGCTCCGCATACGCGAACGAGGCCACCGGCGATTCCGACCACCCGGTCTTCGGCCGTCCATCCCCCGCGTCAAAGCGGTATTCCAGCCCCAGCGCCGGATCGGGATCCACGGCGACGGCCGTGAAGTCGATGAACACCCCGGGATCCGCCAACGGCAGCGAGGCGGCGAGGGAGGCCACGACGGGCGGCGCGTTGCCGCCGACCGTCGACCCGGTGGAAAAGGTGAAGGCGTAACCCGTCGTGGGGTTGCCCGCGGCATCCCGTAACCCGCCCGCGGGAAGCACCACCTCGTAGGTCGTGGCGGGTTCCAGCGGCGCGTGCGGCGTGAAGGTGAGCGTGTCGTCGAACGCGAAAATCAGATGGCCGTCGAGCGGATCGCCGCCGAGCGGACGAACGATGAAGTTCGTGCGGTTCACCAGGGTCCGACTGTCGAGGGTCTCGTGGATCAGCAGGGTGATCGGCAGGCCGATGGGATACTGCGTCTGTCCCGACCGCGGGATGTGAAACCCGACCTCGGGTCCCCGCTCGTCGGGCTGGGTCTGGTGCGTCCAGATCGACATGCCCTGAAGCGGTCCCGATCCGCCCGTGACCAACAGGTTTCCCAGGGGCAGCGCGAACTGGCTGGTGTCCACGCCCGTGCCGCCGTCGGAGGTGCGCGTGACGGACGCGCTGGGCAGGGAAAGCACCGTCTCGAAGGTGCGCATGTCGATCTTGTGGTTCGCGATGAAGGCGAACTCGTCCTGGAATTGCGCGTACATCGGCTCGTCCCCGGGCAGCGCGCGGTCGATGACCCAGCGGAGATCGGCGGGATCCGTGACGTCCACGACCCGGAACCCGCGCCCGCCGTTGTTATAGGGCCAGACGACGTAGAGCTGTCCGTTGCCGCCCCAAAGTTCGGGCCAGTAACCCCCGGGGCCGCCCGTCTTCAGGAGATCGAGCAGGACCGGTTCGGCAGGGTTGCTGATGTCGTACGTGGCGATTCCGGTGCGCGTCTGGTCGGAGGCGATGATGAGCAGGTTCCCGACGATGAACGGATGCCCGATCACGCCGGTGAGGGCGAGATGATCCCACGAGGCCAGCGGTTGGTTCGCGTTGAACGCGCCGCCGACGCGGGAGAGCACGGCATTTCCCGAGACCGGGCCGTAGCTCCACCACGAGTTGATGTGGAACGGATGATAAAGCCGGCCCCGATCACCCACCCCGCCGTCGGTGCCGCCCGGTTGATCGGACCAGAACTCGCGCACATTCAACCCGGGAACGTCGGTCGGCACGAACGTCCAGGGTGCCCCCGGAATGTTGTCGCCCAGCACCAGCCGGGGACCGTCGTTGAAGTAGCCATGCGCCGAGATGGGATGCCGGCTGGTGCCCAGGCTCTCGACAACGACCGGATGCGCGGGATCCGAGATGTCCCAGGACCGGACCTGGATGTCATCCGTCACGCTGAAGCTGCTCGCGGACTCGGGCACCGTGTACAGCAGGCCGTTGTGATAGGCGATGATCGCCGTCCTGCCCTGGGTCGGGGCGTTGAGGCCGCTGAGCAGCAGACCCGCCTCGGGCTGGACGACGTTGGGAAATCCCGCGGCGCGCGCGGCAGGCAGCACGACGCCCACCGCAAGCAACTGCAACGCGATCAGGACATCGACCGCGAGGCCATGCGTGGCGCGGCGACGGGACGGAGTGGACGGCACGTGAACCATTCGCCCGTGCTATTGGGAAAAGCACGGAGCCGGTTACAGGGAATCGTCGCATGCGATCCGACCAGGGTGGCTCCCGCCTCCTCTCCATGAACCGAGCCCAGACTCCCATCCCGGATCCTCCTAATCCTAATCCTAATCCTAATCCTGATCCTAATCCTGATCCTAATCCTAATCCTAATCCTAATCCTAATCCTCCCTCCATCGTTCGGGTTCATGGCCACAATACGTGTCCGGACTTTGGAGAACTTCCCTAACCACGAACCCCGCCCCCCAGCCGCTCCCCCCGGTGCGGGCACCGGGCCTACAAGTTGTACGCCGCGTACCCCCACGCGGCGACGTGCTGTCCGCGGTTCAAGGTCCCAACGCGCGGTTCGAGGACCGTGGTGGCTACCCAAACACCGCCTTCTTCAAATCCCGGAGGACAAACGCCTCCGTCCCCTCCAACCCGCGCACCCGCCGCGCCCCGTCCTTCCGCCGCTTCCCGAACCGCTCCCGGTACGCCCCGAAAATCCCCTCCACGTATTCCCGACTCCCGAACGCCGCGCCCGCCGTGAAGTATCGCACCCGACACTTCAGATACTCGCCCAACGGGAACTTCCCATTCCCCTCCAACACCCCCACCACCGCCTCCCGCGACAACGAGCCGCGCAACGCCCGCCCATCCTCCCCGATCCCCGCCCGCCGCTCATCCCCCTCCCGGAACACCCACACCCGATACAGCTCCAACGACTTGCCCGGCGATTCCTCCCGGCCTCGTTGCAGGGCCGTCACCAGCGAGCGAATCCCCTCCTTCGCCCGCTTCCTCCCCGCCACCGCTTCCCCGTACCCGCTCCACCGGTAGTCCTTCGGATCCGTCACCAACCCCGCCCGCACCGGGTTCAGATCGATATACGCCGCCATCGTCACCAACGCCTGACCCTGACCCTCCACCAGCACGCTCTTGAAGCGGTCCTCCCAGAGCGTGCCCGTGCGCCCGACGCGCAGGTTGTACCAGAGCGTGAAACGCTGCTTCACCAGCTTCATGAACTGGCTCAAGTCCCATAGCCGCGCATGGAACGTGGTCAGGTATTCCGCCAAGCCCTTGTCGTCCTTCGCCTGGCGATACATCTCGAAGCGTTGGCGCGCCAACCCGACATTCTGATGCCCCGAAAGCTGGGCCAGCTTGGCCAGCACCCGCTCCGGCGAGGGACGCAGGTGCGGCTCCGGCGCCTTCGGGACCTCGACCAACACGTGAAAGTGATTGGACATGAGGCAGAAGGTGAGGATGCGAACCTCGCAGAACTCCTCCGCCTCGCGGAGCAGTCGGACGAAGTGCTCCTTCTCCGGCGAGCCGAAGATGAAGCGTCGATCCACGACGCGGGACACGCAGTGGTAGACGGCGGCGGGATGATCGGGCGGGGCGAGCAATCGACCGGTCGGCATGCCCGCAACGCTAACCGCGACCGTGTACTCATCAACTCTAAAAGTCCCGGCGCATGATTTATGCGGCTTAAAACCGTCCTTTCAGACCTAGATCTAAAAATCCCGGCGATGAATCATGAATGGACCCCGACCGCCTACAACAGGCCGGCAATCGGATCCGCCTCGTACAGGAAATGCGGGCGCGCGGTGAGATCGGTCCAGGTCGCGGCCCGCGGCAGGCCGAGGGCGTGGTAGATCGTGGCGGCGAGGTTCTCGGGCTTCTGCGGCGCACTGTCCGGATAGGCCCCGATTCGGTCGCTCGCACCGATCACCGTGCCGCCCTGCACGCCTCCGCCCGCGAGGAGAACGGTCTGGCACGCCCCCCAGTGGTCGCGTCCCGGCAGCGAGGCTCCGGGGATGGTGCTGATCTTGGGCGTTCGCCCGAATTCGCCGGCCATGACGATCAGCGTCTCGGCCAGTTCCCCGCTCGCGTCGAGGTCCTCCAGCAGCGCGCTCAAGGCCCGGTCCAGTGGCGGAAGCAGGTGGTTCTTCAGGTTCGGGAACGCGGCTTCGTGGGTGTCCCAGGTCTCGTCGTTGCCCAGGTTCACCTGGACCAACCCGACGCCGGCGCGAACGAGGCGGCGGGCCATGAGGAGGGACCAGCCGAAACTGTTGCGTCCGTAGCGGTCAAGGACGCGGGGTGGGGTGCGGTCGAGGGCAAAGGCCTCGTGGACGTCGGGATTGGCGAGCAGACCCACGGCGGCCTCGCGGTATTTGTCGTGCGGTCGCGCGGTCGCGGCATCGATGAGAGTGCGGGATTGTCGTTCCAGCTCGTCGCGCAGGGCCACGCGGTCGAGCAGGCGCTCGAGGGTCAGGCCCTGAGGAAGCGACAACTGGGGGGCCTGAAAGCGCAGGGCGTCATCGACGACCCGACCCTTCGCGTGGTGGAACAGAAATTCCGGAAAGGCGCCGTAATGGAGGGGGTGATACGGCGACATTTCGAGGAACCAGGGATCGCGGGACGCGCCCAGTTTCCCGCCGAACTGCCCCGGAATCACGCGGCCCGAGTTGTGCACGATCTTGTCGGGCAACACGACGGCGGAAGGCAGACCCTGGCGTTCGGGAACCAGCGCCCCGGCCAGGGCCGCGATGCTGGGCCAGTCCGAGGATTTCGGCTTCGTGACGTCGAATCCCTCCGGCAGTTCGCTGCGCCCGGTCAGCATGATGTGGTGCGCGGCGGAGTGATCGTTCGAGGCATGGGTCAGCGACCGGACCAGGGCCCACTTGGGCGAGAGTTGCGCCAACCGCGGGAGGTGCTCGCAAATCTCGATGCCGTCGGACCGCGTCGGGATGGGCCGGAACTCGCCCCGGATCTCCTCCGGGGCGTTGGGCTTCATGTCGAAGGTCTCGTGCTGGGCCAGCCCGCCGGAAAGAAATACGTAGATGACCGACTTGGCCCGCGGCACCGGAGCGGAAGGGTCGGCACCGGCGAGCGCCCGGAACGCCGACAACCGATCCAGGCCGAATCCCAGCAACCCTAGCGATCCGGCCTGGATCGCACGCCGCCGCCCGATTCGGAACCTTCCGCGCCCGGGATCTCGGGCATGACTGGGGGGTTCGGGACGCACGTGGCGGGTGGGGTGGCGCTGGGCGTCGGCGGAAGGGGCCGGGTTCAGGCCAGAATGCCCTTCACCAGGTCGCCGTGCACGTCCGTGAGGCGATAGTCCCGGCCCTGGAACCGATAGGTGAGCTTGAGATGGTCCACGCCGAACAGGTGCAGGATCGTGGCGTGAAGGTCGTGGACGTGCACCTTCTGGTCGACGGCATAGAACCCGAAATCGTCGGTGCCGCCGTGGACGATGCCCGGCTTGATGCCGCCGCCCGCCATCCAGATCGTGTAACCGTGGGGGTGATGGTCGCGCCCGATCTGATCCGGACGCAGCGCGCCCTGCATCATGGGGGTGCGCCCGAACTCGCCGCCCCACAGGACGAGCGTCTCGTCGAGAAGCCCGCGTTCCTTGAGGTCCCGGACCAGGGCCACGGCAGGCTGATCGGTCTCGAGACAGCGTTTCTTCAGGTCGAAGACGAGATTGCCGTCGGGTCCGCCGTGATGATCCCAGCCGCGGTGATAGAGCTGGACGAAGCGGACGCCGCGTTCGACGAGGCGCCGCGCCAGGAGACAGTTGTTGGCGAAGGAGGCGCGCCCGGGGGTGGTGGCGTACTGCTCGTGGACGCGGGCGGGCTCGCGGGAAATGTCCATGACCTCCGGTACGCTGGTCTGCATGCGGTAGGCCATCTCGTAGGCGGAGATGCGGGTCTGGATCTCGGGGTCCCGGAGAACGTCGTAGCGGGCCTGGTTGAGGTCGCGGATGGCGTCGAGCGACTGGCGGCGGCGCCGGGCGCCCATGCCCTGCGGGTTGCTCACGAACAGGACCGGATCGCCCTGGGACCGAAGCGTGACGCCTTGGTGCACCGTCGGCAGGAACCCGCTGCCCCAGGCGGCGTTGGTGAGCGGCTGGCCAACCCCGGTCATGAGGACGACGAATGCGGGCAGATCCTTGTTCTCGCTGCCCAGGCCATAGCTGAACCAGGAACCCATCGCCGGACGGCCCGAGAGCTGGGCGCCCGTGTTCATGAAGATGGTGGCGGGATCGTGGTTGAAGGCCTCGGAGTAGAATCCCTTCACGAAACACACGTCGTCCACGATGCCGCGCAGGTGCGGCAGCAGTTCGCTGATCCAGGCACCGGACCGGCCGTACTGTGCGAACTGATACGGGGAGCCCAGCAGCTTGGCGTTCTTGCCGATCTGCGCGAGGCGGATGTTCCTCACCAGTTCCTCCGGAACCTGCTGGCCGTCCCGCTTGTTGAGTTCGGGCTTCGGATCGAAGAGATCGAGATGGGACGGCCCGCCCGATTGGAACAGGTAGATGATGTTCCTGGCCTTCGGCGCGAAATGCGGGCCCGCCGGTGCATTCGGATCCACCCCCCCAGCCGGACTGCCCGTCGGAGACGCGCCCAGGAGGCGGTCGTCGAGGAGCGAAGCGAGGGCGAGCGACCCCATGCCCGTGGCGCACTGGGACAGGAAACGGCGACGCGTGGCGGCGCGGAGGGAGGCAAGGGGCGGCGTCATGAGGGTGCAGGCTGGGTGGGCGGGAAGGACGATGCGACCCGCCCAGTAATCCGCAAGCCCGCCACGGGGGCAAGCCCCCGGTACAGGGTCCTGGGGGACCCGAACCTGGCATTGGCCCTGATGTTTGGCCGCAACGCCGGCTCGGTCCGCGCAGGCTCGCTCATCCAAACACGTCCTTTTGCAGATCCCGCAACGTGAACAACTCCCCGCCCTTCACTCCCTTCATCCGCCGCGCCCCGTCCCTCCGCTTCTTCCCGAACTTCTCCCGGTGTTGCCGGAACACTCCCTCCACGAACTCCCGACTCCCCAGCGCCGCCCCATCGCAGAAATACCGCACCCGACACCGCACATACTCGCCCACCGGCAATTGCCCCT